>PUMJ01000119.1 GCA_003551305.1 Candidatus Brocadiaceae bacterium | reverse complement strand
GGTCGGCCAGGGGCCGGGAGCCGGCGCCGGTCACATTGTCCAGCAGGCCGACGCCGCGCAGGTGCTCGCATATGCGCTCGGGCAGGGCGTCCAGGGCGGTGCGCAGGTCGGCCGGGGGCGGCAGGTTCTCGGCGCGGCACTCAACGAGCTGGTCAATGCGGTTGGCCAGGGCTGTGCTGGCGCGTTTGTCTGTGAAGGCGGCCAGGCGGTGTTCTTTTCCCTCGGTATCCCGGTATCGGACGTACCATTTTCCGGGGCGGTAGGTCTTCCCGTTCACCTTCACGCTGCGTTTCTGGATGCTGGCCATGGCCGGCCCCCTTTCCTTTGTCACGGGCTTTTGTCCGTTTTGTCCGCACAGACTGCATTATAGCGCTACGCCATGCGACATACAAGGGGTTTCTTCTGGAAGGCGTCCACAGGGCTGTAGGGGCCTGTAGGGGCGCGAGGGGGCGTCTCGCGGGGCGTGGTGGGGAGAAAAAAATGGGGTGACCAGAGGGACTCGAACCCTCAACCCCCAGAGCCACAGTCTGGTGCTCTATCCCTTTGAGCTATGGTCACCGCTGCGACAAGATATGCTATCAGAAGGGCGCCAGAGGCGCAAGCGCCGCCGGTTGCTTTGCCGCGCGCCGGGAATTGCTCATCATGAGAGATCAACGGCCCCCGGGCGGGAGCCTGTTCAGCGTGTGTTCGGTCCCGTGAATCGCCAGCGCACGGGTTTCTCAGGCGTTCACGTAGATAAACATCGCCGCCAGCAGCACGGCGGAGGTGACGAAAAACAGGAGGAGTCCGAGCAGGTTGCCCATGGAGACGAAGCCGCTGAGAATGCCGGCCGGCTTGAGCTGCACCAGCTGCGCCGGTTCCAGCGGGACGATCTCCTTGCCGAGGGCCTTCTGCTTGGCGACCCTGATGTTTTGCTCGAGTTTCGGGCGCCTCTTGTCCTGTTGCGGCAGCACGGCGAGGGCGGCTTCCCAGCAGCGGGCGGCGTCACGGTAATGGCCCTCGTCAAAGGATTTCTTGCCGGCCTGGAGGGCGTTTCTCAAAGTGGTTTTGCTCTCGCGGCGCTCGATCTCGGCCAGCAGTGCCTTGACCTCGGGGCTGTCCGGCGTGGTTGAGAGGGCGAACTGGAGGGCGGCGCGGGCCTCGGTGAAGTTGCCCTCCTCGAGCTGTTTTTTGGCCTCGCGCAGCTCGTAGCCGACCATCTGTTCGGTCTGGCGGCTGCCCTCGAGCCTGTGGCGGGCATCCTCCAGGCCGGGGCAGTTGACCCATACCTTCGCGGCGCTCGCCAGGGCCTTCTCGGCCTCTTCGAAGCGTTTCTGATCGAGCATCCTGGAGACGCCCTCGACGCGCTTTTTCGCCAGGGCCATCTGCGACTCGACGTGTGATATCAGGGCCGCCACCTGCTTGTTGCGGCTCAGTCGCTCGGGCAGTTCTTCCAGCACTTCCCTGGCCTGGGCGAGTTTCGCCTCGGTGGCCAGCGCCCTCGCCTCGTTGACCTTCTGGCGGAAGTATTCGTTGCGCTGTTCGCGATAGCTGGAGATAAGTCGCCTGGCCTTCTCCCGGGCGCGCTTGAAGACCTTGCCTTTGACCTCGAAGACCTGCTTCAGCTCTTTGATGGCCTCGTCGTAGCGCTTGCGCATGGCCAGCACGCGGGCGCGCTCCTCGGTCTTGCTGATCCTGACCGACATCTGCTGCCTGAGCTGTTTGATGCTGCGGCCGCACTCCATGCAGATTTCGGCATCAATACGGTTCCCCGCCCCGCAGGCGGGGCAGGAGTCGAACAGGCCCGAGAGGTCCGCCCCGCAGTGAATGCAGGTCTTCTGCGTGACGGGGTTGTCCTGTTGGCATTGGGGGCAGAGCTCGTGCGCGCGTGAGACCTGGCGATGGTAGCCTCTGAGTGCCTCAAGCAGCTCCTCGGCGCTCTCGTAGCGTTTTTCGGCCGTGGGTTCCAGGCACTTCAGCACGAGGCTGTCTATGCGCGGGTCCACCTCGGGGTTGACTTTGCTGGGCGGGGCGGCCGGCAGCGTGTCCGGCACCTTGCCGGTGAGCACGCGATACATGACCGCGCCCAGCGAGAAGATGTCGCTGCGTTCATCGGTGCGGTTGACGTGGATCTCCTGCTCGGGCGGCATGTAGCCGCGGGTGCCCATGACCTTCTTTTTGCCCTTGCCCTCCTGCTGCGCCTCGGCCAGCAGCCCGGCGACGCCGAAATCCGCGATCTTGACGATGCCCTGGTCGTTGAGCATGATGTTGGCGGGCTTCAGGTCGCGATGGATGATGCCCTTGGAGTGGGCGTAGACCAGCGCCTCGGCGCACTGCTCCATGATCTGGAGGAAGAACTCCTCGTTCATCTGGCCGCTGGAGACCAGGTCGCCCAGGGTGGTGCCCTCGACGAATTCCATCGCGAAGTAATAGGTCTCGTCCTGGCGCCCGCGGTCAATGATGTTGACGATGTTGGGATGGTTCAGGCTGGCCAGCAGTTCGGTTTCGCTGTCGAACTGGCGCACGAACGAGTCCCGGTCCGCAAACTCCCGCGGCAGTATCTTCAGGGCCACCCGGCGGTCCAGCGATAGCTGCGTCGCCTCGTAAACGACCGCCATCGCCCCGGCGCCGACCATCTGCTCGATGCGGAAGCCGCCCAGCACGTCGCCCTTCTTTATCTCCCCGTAACGGTCGCGACGGTTGGGGCTGCGGAAGCCCTCCGTGCCCCAGGTCGTGGCGGACTGGGGCTGGACCTCCGCCTCGGTGCCGGCCTTGCCCCGCTTGCGCACAACCTGCACGGCCCGCCCGCACATGGGGCACTCCAGGCGCCGCTCACCTTTGAAGTCGGACAGTTCGAACGCGTTGTCGCAGTAGGGGCAGTTCAGCGTCACCATCGGCCTGCCTCCGCTTCAGAGCCGGTACCCCTCGCGAGCGGGAGCGCCCGGGCGTCCCCGCCGAGGTACCCAGTCGCATTGTAGCCCATCCGCTGAGCGCCCCGCAAGCATTCCGCGCCCGGGATGATGTCAAAGGTCATCGTGTAAAGGGGGCTGAGGAGGGAGGACTGCTGCATCGCAAGCGTCTCCCAGAAAAGCCTTTACAGCTCATTGGATTCGTTTTGCAATGGTGGCTGCCTCAGCAAGAGACCGGCTTCCGGGTTGCCGGCGGCCTGCTGCTGGCGGTGTTTGCCGGGCTCCGCCGGAGCTGACCCCTGCACCGCCCCCCGGCAGCAAACCGGCGCCACTGAAGCAAAAGGGCTACAAAGCGGGCGCCACATCTGCCATACATACCGCATAGCCCCTGAGAACGAGGTCGAAGCACAATGCAAGCCTCGTGTCTACAACGTTTTATGACCGATTGGGTTCGTTTCGCGAAAACTGTTTTTCGCACGCCGGTCTTTCCCCGCAACGTCCGCCGAGTGCCCCGGTAGACGAGCAGCGCCCCTCTAACTATACCCAAGGATAGCCGCTCCCTCGCGAAATGTCAAGCCCGGCGCCGCACGGCCAGCACGCCGCCGGTCACACGCCGTGTGTTGCGGAAGCCGGTGCTCTGCAGCCGCCGGATGACCCCGTGGGCGTAGTCCCGTCCCCACCGCCCCCCCGGCGTGCCCACGTAGTGATACAGCACTCCCCCGCGGGCCAGCACCCGGTGGAACTCCGCATAGAGTTCCTCCGCGTACAGCTCCCCGGCCTGATAGATGGTGGGGGGGTCGTGGAAGACGCAGGCGAATCGCCCGTCACGGCTCTCCGCCACGTAGTCTCGCAGGTCGGCGTAGTGGACGTGGACGTTGGGCGAGCGGAAAAGCCCCTCGGACCAGGGGTTGAGCGAGGCCACGGTCAGGACGTTGCGGTCCACCTCGCAGGTGGTGAGGGTGGTGAAACGCCGGGCCAGCATCCGGGCGCTGTATCCGAGGCCGCAGCAGGTGTCCAGGCACTCGCCGGGCCGGGCCGGCACTTCCCGCACCATCTGCTCGGTGCCCTCCCACGGCCCGGCCCCCCGCACCGGGTGCATGGTGGCGCCGTTGATGACGATGGTGGGCGGCCGGTCCTCGAAGGGTTGGAAGAGCTTGTAGTAGCACCGCAGGGCCCTGTCATAGATGTAGACCTTGCGCGGCTCGCCGTCCGCTATCTCGACGCAGTCCTCCGGTTCGGAGAAGCTGTCGGCCAGCGCCGCTTTCCCGGGGCGCCGCCCGTCGGGTAGCACCACCCGGTCCTTTTCCACCTGGACGGTGCTGCGGGAACGGCCGAGGTCCAGGCTGACCTCGAGGGGGCCTGCAGGGGCGTCCAGCAGGCGTCGGGCCGTGCGGCCGGAGATGACCACGGCGTTCTGCCAGTCGGGTATCTGCATGGCGGCGGGCTCAGAAGTCGAAGCGGTCGCCGAGGGCCTCCCGCTGGGTTTCGACCAGTTGCGCGATGCCGGCGGCGGCGAGTTCCATCATCCGCTCGTGCTGCTCGATGGTGAAGGGGCGCCCTTCGGCGGTGCCCTGCACCTCGATGAGGCGTCCGTCGTGGCTCATCACGACGTTCATGTCCACGGAGGCGCCGCGGTCTTCGTCGGCGCACAGGTCCAGCAGGACCCGCTCGTCCACCACGCCGACACTCACGGCGGCCATGCCGTGCAGCAGCGGCATGCAGTCAATGCTCTCGGCCTGGCGCATGGCGTGCAGGGCGTCCACCAGGGCGACAAAGGCGCCGGTGATGGAGGCGGTGCGGGTGCCGCCGTCGGCCTGGATGACGTTGCAGTCTATCCAGATGGTGCGGTTGGGGAAGGCGTAGAGGTCCACGGCCGAGCGCAGCGCCCGGCCGATGAGGCGCTGTATCTCCTGGGTGCGGCCGTTGGGCTCGCCCTGGATGCTGCGTCGCCGGGGGTTGGCGCTGGGCAGCATGCAGTATTCGGCCGTCAGCCAGCCCATCTTCTGGTCCAGGCAGTGGCGCGGCACGCGGTCCTGCACCATGGCCGAGCAGAGCACACGCGTCTTGCCGGCCTCTATCAGCACCGAGCCCTCGGCGTAACAGGTGTAATCGCGGTGGATGGTGACGGGGCGTATCTCATCCAGCAGACGTCCATCGGTGCGCAAGGTGAATCTCCTCGGGGCGTGGGGGCGGCAGGCCTGACCCCCTATCCTATCACCGGAGGTGCGGGATGTAAAACAGGGACGCCCCGGAGGGCCTGAGTCATCCGGAGTTCGGGCCGCCAGAGCGGCGCCCGGGGTCCACTATGAGGATGAGTTCCCGGGGGTGTTTGGCCATGCGTCGCTCGTCCGGCTGGTTCACGTCGCATTGTACAGGATACGGGACCCCCCGAGGCAAGGGGGCCGGGCGGGCCGGCGCGGGCTTGACCCGGGGGCAGCGGGCAGATACAAAGAATAGTTGAGGGGTGCGGGGGGCATTTATTCGATCGAGCGAGACAGAAAGAGAGGGCCACCATGCTTCTTGCGGCACGCAACCAGCACCTGAAAGAAATGCCCCTCCAGGAGGGCCTGCAGTCCCTGCAGGCTACGGGGGCCGAGGCGGTCGAGCTATGCCACGAAAACCCCCTGATGGGCCCCCAGGTGATGGAGGAGGCCCTGGCCGAGCGGATAGGGGGTTGGGCGCAGGAGGCCGGCCTGCGCGTCTGCGCCACGGGCTGGCATGCCGACTTCGTCGCCGACGATGCCATCTATGAACAGATGCAGCAGCTCATCCCGCTGGCCCCCCTCATGGACGCCGACATCTTCATCATCGCCTGCGTCGGCCGGGGGGAGGGGGCCTCCTGGGAGACCGCCGTGGAGCGCACGAGCCGGTTGTGCGAGCTGGCCGAGCGGGCCGGCGTGCGCCTGGCCCTCGAATATGAGCCCGGCTTCATGGTGGACGACGCCGAGACGATGCTCCGGCTGATGGACGAGGTGGGCAGCGACCTGCTGCGCGCCAATGCCGACCTCGGGCACGTCTTCCTGCAGGAGGAGGACCCGCTGGAGACGATAGAGCGGCTGGGCCGGCGCATCGTGCACTGCCACGTGGAGAACATGGCCACCGGCGTCCACCAGCACCTGCCGCCATGGGAGGGCGACATGGACCTGGGAGCCTACATAGGGGCCCTGTCAGACACGGGTTACGACGGGGCGCTGTCGCTGGACCTCTACGACGTGGACTACCTGACCGTCGCGCCGCGCTGTTTCAGCTACCTGGCCGAGCTGCTGGAGCAGAACGCATGAGCGGGCACCGCATGATTGTCATCTCATCCCCCGGGGACGGGGAGGGAATTGATACCGGAAGGCAAGCCGGTGCCGGAGGCGGCCGGCCGTCAGATCTCCGCGATGGAGAGGATGTCCGATAGCCGGCGGACGGTGAAGTCGGGCGCGGGGAAGTTGCGGGGCATGCGCCGGTAGCCGCTCTGGAACCAGACGGTGGGTATGCCCGCGCGCGCAGCCCCGAGGATATCCGTCAGGGGGCTGTCGCCGACGTAGAGCATCTGCTCGGCCTCGGCGTCCAGCATCTTCAGGGTCCGGCGGAAGAGCCGCACGTCGGGTTTTCGGAAGCCCTCGACCTCCGCCATCACGCAGTGGTCCAGGTGAGGGGCGAGGCCGAGAGTTTCCAGCAGGTGGCGCTGCACGGCCGGGGAGCCGTCCATCAGGACGCCCGTCTGCAGTCCCTGCTTCCGGAGTGCGCTCAGCACGGGCACGGCGTCGCGCCGTACGAACTGCCGCATGGTCAGCCGGCGCGTGGTGTCGTAGGTGCGGGCCATCTCGCGGGCGAGCTTCTCGGAGCGCGCGTCGTAGCTGTCCAGCAGGGCCTGGAAGCGGTGGGTCCGGCTCATGGGGCGCCGCTCGCGCAGGTGCCGCTTCTCCGGCAGGCTCAGCAGCACGGCATTATAACGTCGGATGACAGCCGTGACGTCGTCCTCGGGCAGCCGCTCCATGTAACGGGGCAGGACGATCTCCAGAGCCTGACGGTCGCAGGCATCCTTGTCCCACAGGGTGCCTTTGACGTCGAAGAAGACCGCCTTCAGCTCGGACATCTTCTCTCACCACGAACGGCACGGGGGCGAAGGGACAGAACCTGACGGAGCCGCGACGGCTCACATGCGCTCCGGCGCCGCCACGCCCAGCAACTCCAGCCCGCTGCGGATGACCCGGCGGATGGCGTCCACCAGCAGCAGGCGGGCTGCACGGACCTCGCCGTCCTGGCACAGGACGCGGCGCTCCGGCTCTCGCATGCCGGCGCTATAGTATGCGCTGAAGTCGGCGCACAGGTCAAGCAGGTAGGTCGCGACGGCGGAGGGTTCGTAGTCGGCCGTCGCCCGGTGCAGCGCGTGGGCGAAGCCCTCCAGGTGGCGCACCAGCGTCCATTCCTCCGGCAGGGACAACCGGGAGAAGTCCACCTCCAGGCTCGCGTCTTCGCCCGCCTTGCGCAGGATACTGCACAGGCGCGCGTGGGCGTACTGCACGTAAGGGCCGGTGTCGCCCTCGAAGTCCAACATCCGCTCCCAGTCGAATACGACGTCGCGGGTGCGGCGGGTGGACAGCTCCCGGAAGATGACGGCGCCGATGCCGACCTTCTCGGCCAGCTCGTCCAGGTCTGCGCCGTCCTCGAACCGGTTCCGGTTGTCCTCTATCTTGGCGCGGGCGCGCTGGACGGCCTCCTGGAGCACGTCCTCCAGCAGCAGCATGTCGCCGCTGCGGGTGCTGCCGACGCGGGCGTTGCCGGTCTCGGCGTCGAGGAACTTGATGAGGCCGAAGTTGACGTGCACGATGCGGTCTGCCCAGTGGTGGCCCATCTTCGCCAGCACGGCCTTGAGCTGCTGGAAATAGAGGGACTGCTCGTTGCCCACCACGTAGAGGGCCTTCTCGAAGCGGTATCGCTCCCAGCGGTCCTCGGCGGCGGGGATGTCGCGCGTGGCGTAGAGGGTGGCCCCGTCGCTCTTGAGCACCATGCAGGGGGGCAGGTCGTGCTCGTCCAGGGCCACGATGAGGGCGCCTTCGCTCTGCTGCGCCAGCCCCTGGCGGCGCAGCCGCTCCATCAACTCGTCCTTTCGGTCAACGTAGAGGCTCTCGGGCGTGTAACGGTCGAACTCGACGCCCAGGCGGTCGTAGACCCGCTCGAACTCCCGCAGGCTCACCTCGCGGAATGCCTCCCAGACCTGGCGCGTCCCGGGGTCGCCCTGCTCCAGACGGCGGAAGGCGTCCCGCGCCTGCTGCTGCATCTCGGGCTCGTCCTCGGCCTCGGTGCTGTAGCGCACGTAGAGGTCCTGCAGTTCGGAGACGGTGAGCGCGTGCGGGTCCTCGACACCGTATCTTTCGATGGCCGCGATGAGCCGGCCGTGGCTGGTGCCCCAGTCGCCCAGGTAGTTGAGGGAGACGGCGCGGTAGCCGAGCGCCCGAAAGATGCGGCAAAGCGACATGCCGATGACGGTGCCGGGCAGGTGGTGCACGCCGAGGTGTTTGCTGATGTTGGGGCTGCTGAACTCGATGACAACGGTGCGGTCGGCGTTGTCCCCTTCGTCGGCCGGGGCCGGCCCTTCCTGCGTGATGCCGGTCAGCACGCGGCGGATGGTCTCGCTGCGGTCGAGGAAGAAGTTCAGGTAGGGGCCTTCGGCGCGGGCCGCACGCACGCCGGCCGGCAGTGCGACGCTGCCCTGCAGTTCAGCGGCTATCTGCCGGGGAGCGCGGCGCAGCCGGGGGGCCAGCGTAAAGCACGGCAGGCCGTAGTCGCCCATCTCGGGGGAGGGCGGCGTCTCGAGCAGGTCGGCCAGTTCTTCGGGCTCCAGGGGCAGATGCTCGGCCAGGGCGGCGGCTATCAGGTCTTCCATCGCGTGCATGTCGGCTCAGTCCTCATCGGTTTCGACTTCGAACAGAGACTCCTGGTGGCGGAATATCTGGGTGACGGACATGTTGGTGTGGATATTGTGTATGGCGCCCGCCAGCAGGGGGGCCACGCTGACGACGCGCAGCCTGTGGTTCAGCTCCGGGGAGGGCAGCGTGTCCGTGGTGACTATGCGCCGCACGCCGGTCTCCAGGATGCGCGAGACCGCGCCCTCGCTGAAGGCGGGATGCACGCAGGAGACGTAGGAGACTTTCAGGCCGAACTTCTCCCGCAGGGCGGCGATGGCGCGTTCCATGGTGCCGCCGGTCAGTATCTCGTCGTCGAAGATGGCGATCTGCTTGTCGCGGATGGCCTCGATGCCGATGACGGCGCGGATCTCGGGGTCCTCGTTGTCGGCCCAGCGCCGCTTGTCGCAGACAGCCAGGGGGGCCTGCAGGCGTTCCGCATAGACGGTGCCTATCTTGACGCCGCCCGCGTCCGTGGCCAGGACGCCCATGTTACTGATGTCGCGGCGCTTGCGGAAGTACTCGGCGATCAGCGGGTTGGCGTCCAGCTGGTCGCACGGCATAGGCATAAAGCCCATGATCTGCATCGCGTGCAGGTTGACGGTCAGGATCCGGTCGGCGCCGGCCTCGTGGAGCAGTTGCCCCATCAGGCGGGCGGTTATCGAGACGCGTGGCTCGTCTTTCTTGTCGCTGCGGGTGTAGGGGAAGTAAGGGGCCACGACCGTGATGCGCCCCGCCGAGGCGCCGCGCAGGGCGTCTATGGTGATAAGCAGCTCCATCAGGTTCTCCGACAGACAGAGCCTGTGGGCTTCCTCGGGGGAGACGCGCTCGGGGTTGACGCCGCGGGCGGCATGGCGGCTGTCGGCGGCTGTCTGGACCAGGAAGACGTCCGCCCCCCGCACGCTCTCGTTGATCTTGACCTTCAGGTTCTCATTGGCAAAGTTCAGCACGTGCGGCTCGCATAGCGTGACGCTGCCGGTCTGGGGGTATTCCCGCAGCTTCCGCGCGATCTTCTCGGCCAGGTAATAGGTGGCCCGGCCGGTGAACAACATCAGGGGCTCGTACATAGGTGGCATGAGCGCTCTCCGGTCGGAGTCTGAGCAAGGCGGCATTATACCGGAAACGGCGTCGCTGTTCAGTGTACAGGCGGACTCTTTACAGGACGGTCTCGCGCCGGGCCGCAGCAGCAAAAGTAAGGCTTGCCTCCGGGGCCACATGGGGCTACAATGCCGGTGGCGCCGGAGACCGGTGTGGGAGGGGGGATAGCAATGGTGGTCGAGCACTACGCGTTCGGCAGGGTGGTCATTGACGGCGCGGCGTACACGTCCGACGTGGTCGTCTGGCCCGAGGGCGTGGACGATACCTGGTGGCGCATCGAGGGGCACCGCCTGGCGCGGGAGGACCTCGAATCCGTGCTCAACAAGGGCCCCGACGTCATCATCATCGGGACGGGAGCGCAAGGGGCGATGCTGGTGCCCCCGGAGGTACGCGCCTACATTGAGGAGCGGTGCTCGGAGGTCCACGTCGCGCCGACGGAGCGCGCCTGCGCCCTCCACAACGAACTCTCGGTGGGGACGCGCCGCGTGGTCGCCGCGCTGCACCTGACGTGTTGACGTCCGTCAGTCGGCCGGGCTGGCGCCGGTCAGTTCGCGGCAGGCCTGGAGGTACTTCTCGGCCGTCTTGCGCACCACCTCCACGGGCAGCTTCGGCGCGGGGGGCTGGTGGTCCCAGCCGGACTCGTCCAGCCAGTCCCTGACGAACTGCTTGTCGTAGGAGAGTTGCGGGCCGCCCGGCTCGTAGGTGTCCGCCGGCCAGAAGCGGGAGGAATCCGGCGTGAGCACCTCGTCCACCAGGGTGAGTTCTCCAGCCACGAGGCCCCATTCGAACTTCGTGTCGCAGATGATGACACCGCGCTCGGCGGCGTAGTCAGAGGCGCGGTTGTAGATAGCCAGGGAGCGCTCGCGCATACGCCGGGCCATCTGCTCGCCCACAATCTCGCACATGCGTTCGAAGGAGATGTTCTCGTCGTGCCCGGTTTCGGCCTTGGTGGCCGGCGTGAAGATGGGCTCCGGCAGCTTGTCGCTCTCCCGCAGACCTTCGGGCAGCTTGACCCCGCAGACGGTGCCGTCCTCCTGGTAGCCGCGCCAGCCCGAGCCGGCGAGGTATCCCCGGACGACGCACTCGACCGGCAGCACGTCCGCCCGTTTGACCAGCATGGTGCGCCCGAGCAGCACGTCCCTGTACGGTGCCAGAGCTTCGCCCATCTTGTCCACGTCCGTCGTGATCAGGTGGTGCGGCGTGAGGGAAGAAAGGTAGTCGAGCCAGAAGCGGGTCAGGTGCGTAAGGACCTGCCCCTTCCAGGGGATTCCACTGCCGAGAACGCTATCATACGCGCTTATCCTGTCCGTAGTTACGATGAGCAGGCTGTCGTCCAGGGCATACATATCGCGGACTTTGCCCCGGTTCAGCAATTCGAGGCCTCCCAGGTTCGTCTCGATGACGGGTTGCGGCATCTGCATATGGCGGCTCCTCAGTCCTGTTGCTCGGGTTCGCCCTGCTCTTCGGGCTGCTCATCGGCGTCCGGCCGGATGGTCACGATACCGCTGACGCGGTCGTCTTCCTCGGTTGTGACCAGCTTGATGCCCTGGGTGCGCCGGCCGATGCAGCTTATGCTGCCCACCGGTATGCGCACCGCCATGCCCTTATGGGTGAAGAGGATGAGTTCTTCATCCCCGGTGACCTCGCGCATGGCGACCACCTTGCCGTTGCGGCGGGAGGTCTTGATATCGGTCACTCCCATGCCGCCGCGCCTCTGGGCGCTGTACTCCTCGAACTCGCTCCGCTTGCCGTAGCCGTTCTCGCAGACGGTCAGCAGAGCCGCGCCCTCGGCCACGAGCGCCATATCCACGACACGGTCGCGGCCGCGCAGTTTGATACCGCGTACGCCGGCCGCGGTGCGGCCCATGGGGCGGACGTCCTCCTCGTGGAAGCGGATGGCCCGGCCGTTCCTTGTGCCCAGTATAACCTCCCGGTTGCCGTCTGTCTTGCGCACGCCGATCAGGCGGTCGTCCTCGGCCAGGTTCAGGGCGATGATGCCGCCGAGCCCGCGTTTGCCGAAGGCGTCCAGGCGGGTTTTCTTCACCTTGCCCGTCTCCGTGGCCATCAGCAGGTAGCCTTCCTGCTCGAACTCGCTGACCGGCACCATGCCGGTTATGTGCTCCTCCTCCTGCAGGTCCAGCATGTTGACCAGGGCGCGGCCGCGCGCGGTCCGGTTCATCTCCGGGATCATGTAGACCTTCAGCCAGTGGGCCAGCCCCAGGTTGGTGAAGAAGATGATGTAGTCATGGGTCGAGGAGGTGAACACGTCGGTGATGAAGTCTTCATCGCGCAGGTCCGCGCCTATGACGCCTTTGCCGCCGCGGCCCTGGGCGCGGAAGGTGTCCGGCGACAGGCGCTTGACGTAGCCCCTGTGGCTGACGGTCACCATGACGTCCTCGACGGGTATCAGGTCCTCCCGCTCCAGGATCTCCGCCTCGGCCCCGATGGTGGTGCGCCGCTCGTTGCCGTAGCGCTCCTTGACCTCGGCCAGGTCGTCCCGGATCATCCTCTCGATGCGGCTGCGCCGTGCCAGGATGTCCTTGTAGTCGGCGATCTTCGCCTGCAGCTCTTCGAACTCCTGCTCGATCTTGAGCTGCTCCAGCCCGACCAGGCTGCGAAGCCGCATGCCCACGATGGCGTCCACCTGTCTCTCGCTCAGGTCGAAGTCGCTCATCAGGCGCTGGCGGGCCTCTTCGACTTCGTCGCTGGTGCGGATGATGGAGATGACCTCGTCAATGTTGATAAGGGCTATCTTGAGACCCTGGACAACATGGGCACGGTCCTCGGCCTGGGCGAGCAGGTACTCGGTGCGCCGCCGGATGACCTCCATCCGATGCTCGAGGTAGAGCTCGATCAGCTCCTTGAGGGTCAGCTCCTGCGGGCGGCCGTCAACGATGGCGATCAGGATGATGCTGACGGTGCCCTGCAGGGGAGTGTGCCGCCACAGCTGGTTGAGGACCACCTCCTCGTCGGCGTCGCGCTTCAGCTCGATCACCAGGCGCGTGCCGGACTTGTCGCTCTCGTTGCGGATGTCCTGCACATCCTGGACGCGCTCGGCCTGGACGGCGTCCGCGATCTTCTCCACCAGGCTGTCCCGGTTCGACCGGTAGGGGACCTCGGTGACGACGATGTTGGTGCGGCCGCCGCGGCCCTCCTCGAACTCCGTACGCGCCCGCAACGTCGTGGTGCCGCGGCCGGTGGTGTAGCCCTCGTAAACGCCCTGCTGCCCGCACAGGATGCCGCCGGTCGGGAAGTCCGGCCCCGGCACGATCTTCATCAGGTCGCGGATGCTGATCTCCGGGTCATCCAGGACGGCCAGGCAGGCATCACAGACCTCGCGCAGGTTGTGAGGCGGTATGCTGGTGGCCATGCCGACGGCGATGCCCGTGGCCCCGTTGACCAGCAGGTTGGGGATGCGGGCGGGCAGGACGACCGGCTCCTGCCGCGTGCCGTCGTAGTTGTCGGTGAAGTCTACGGTCTCCTGGCGCAGGTCGCGCAGCATCTCCATGCCGGCGGCGCTGAGGCGGGCCTCGGTGTATCGTTGCGCGGCCGGCGGGTCCCCGTCCATCGAGCCGAAGTTGCCCTGGCTGTCCACGAGGGGCACGCGCATGTTGAACGGCTGCGCCATGCGCACGAGGGTGTCGTAGATGGCGGTTTCACCGTGGGGGTGGTAGTTGCCGTGCACATCGCCCACTATCTTGCCGCACTTGCGCGTCTTGGAGCGCGGGCCGAGGTTCAACTCGTCCATGCCCAGCAGGATGCGCCGCTGCACGGGCTTGAGGCCATCTCGCACATCGGGCAGGGCGCGGCTGACGATGACGCTCATGGCGAACGTCAGGTACGCGTCCTTCATCTCGTCTTCTATCAGCAGCTCTTCGGTCTGCCGCACTTCGTCTGCCATCTCGTCTTCTGCCTCTGTTTGCTTGCGCTAATGCGTCTCTGTCGAGTCCAGCAGGCCGCGCGCGGCCGCCGCGCAGACGGCCCAACGGACGTAGTTGTCGGCCTCCAACCGGCAGGTGACCTGCCGGGCTCTCTGCAGGCTGCCGGAGGCGGCCGCCCGGAATCCGTCGGGAAAGAATGCACCCGGCGCATAATCCATCACGTCGGCGAGCAGTTCGCCCAGGTTCTCGCGCCGCGTGGATCGCATGCGGTCGCCCAGGTAGGCGTAACGCACCTGGTCCTCCCCGAAACGGAGCCGGTACAACTCACCGGTGGTGCCCCGCAGCAATACCAGCGCCACGCGCAGCTCCGGCTCTCGCCTCTCACTCGTCACCCGCAGGCCGCTCATCCGGCGGCGGTACACGCCCGCACCCATTCCACTTATCCCAACGAATCCCGTCGGCTCATCGCGCGACTCCAGGCGGCTCGTCCGCCCTCCCATGTCTTCCAGGAAGCAGACGCCCGTCAGGAGGGTGTTCCATGGAGCCGCTTTTACTGTGCCCGCTCTGTCCATCTCCACGTGGAGGGCCGCCTCGTCGGCACCATGTATCCGGACCGCCGGCAGGTCTTTGCCCAGACGAGCGGGCACCTCTGCGGGCACCACGCAGGCCTCGATGTCCTTTTGCCGCAACTTTTCAAGCATGTGGTGGGCCGTATCCGGGGACAACTCCTCGGCCAGGATGCCCATGCCCTGGTGCACCTGCATGCGCGCTTCGGTGCGGGAGAGCCCGGCGAAGCTCTCCACGATGGCGCCGACCTCCACCGGGTTGATCTTTCGCTCCGACGCCAGGCAGACCAGGCAGCGGCCGCCCTCCCCGGGTCCGACCAGGGACCGTGCCGGGCCGGCAGCTCGGCGCCCGGCCCGCGGAGGCTGCGGCCCGGACGGCGCTTCCTGCTGCGGCTCCTTCGGCAGCGCCGTGGCCGACTCGCCGGGCCCGGGCACGACCACCGCTGTTCGACAGACGGGGCAGGACTCCGGCCGGCCCGTACGGATGCGCGGCACCGCGAAACTTGCCCCGCATTCGGGGCACTCGACCTCGTAGTCGAAACCGGACATACGAAACCCCGTTTGCCGATGACGAGGCATGCGTCACACGTCCAGGTTGTCCACCTCCAGGGCATGACGCTCGATGAACTCACGCCGGCTCTTGACGTCCTTACCGGCCAGGATGCTGAAGTATTGGTCGGCGCGGACGGCATCGCCGACGGTGACCCGCACGATGCGCCGCGAGCCCGGGTTGAGGGTGGTCTCGGCCAGTTCGCCGGCATCCATCTCACCGAGGCCCTTGTACCGCTGGATATCGAGGCCTTCGCGGCCTATCTCGCCGACGGCGGGCAGCAGGTCCAGCAGGGATTCCACCGCCGTCTCCCGGCCGTTTGACTCGATAACGAAACGATGTTCCTGCTCGCCGTGCGAGCGCCGCAGCAACTCCGCCGGGATGCCGTATTCCTCGATCGCGTTGACCACATCCCGCATCCGATCGGCTTCGTCGAAGCGGGTCGGCCGCACGCTGTGGCGCAGGTTATCCGGCTCGCGCAGGTCGAGCTCATCGGGCTCGATCATCTGCAGGTCCTCTCCCGTTTCGCCGAGCCGAGCCCGCAGTTCCTGGATGAATTCGTCGTATTCTTCCTCGCCATAGAAGAAGTACTCGTGCCGATCATAGTCCCCGTCCACGTGCACAACCCGGTAGAGGGGGAACTCATCGTCTTGCTCGCCGTTGCGGTGGGCCAGGTATTGCTGAAACGAGATGCCGTCTCCGCCGAGGCGTTCACGCAAGACGTCCAGTTCAGCCAGCAATTCGATCAGCGAAGCGAACTCCTCTTCTTCCAGCACGCCCTCCGCGCCGTTGAGGCTGTAGCGAAGCTGTGCGTCGTCCGTGCCCAGGTCTATCAGGGTCCTCTGCAGGGCCCTGTCGTCGTGGACGTAGCGGGACTTGCCCCGGCGGGTGACCTTGTAGAGCGGGGGCTGGGCGATATAAATGTTGCCTTCTTCAATCAGTTCCGGCATCTGGCGGAAGAAGAAAGTCAGCAGTAGCGTGCGGATGTGGGCGCCGTCAATATCGGCGTCAGTCATGATGATGACCTTGCCGTAGCGCAGCCTGGAATGGTCAAAATCTTCCTGGCCGATGCCGGTGCCGAGCGCGGTGATGAGAGCCTGTATCTCATTGTTGCTCAATATTTTATCAATACGTGCCTTCTCGACATTCAGGATTACGCCGCGCAGCGGGAGGATGGCCTGGAACTGGCGGTCCCGCCCCATGCTGGCCGTCCCACCCGCGCTCTGGCCCTCCACGATGAACAGTTCCGTATCGTCCACGCTCCGGCTGGAGCAGTCCCGCAGCTTGCCGGGCAGGGATGTGCGGGCAAGGGCGCCCTTGCGGCGGGTTAGCTCCCGGGCTTTACGGGCCGCCTCGCGGGCACGGGCCGCCTCGACCCCCTTCTCGACGATAGCCTTGGCGGCGGTGGGATTCTCCTCGCAATAGTTGGCCAACTCCTGGTTGAGGACCTGCTCGACAGTGCTCCCTACTTCGCTGTTGCCGAGCTTCATCTTGGTCTGTCCTTCGAACTGCGGGTTGGCCAGCTTAACGCTGACGACGGCCGTCAGGCCTTCCCGGTAGTCGTGCCCGCCGGGTATTATGTCTTTAAGCAGCCCCTTCTCGCGCCCATAGCTGTTGAAACTGCGCGTCAGGGCGCTGCGCAACCCGCTCAGGTGGGTGCCGCCCTCGACGGTGTTGATGTTGTTGGCGAAGCTGAAGACCGTCTCATTGAAACCTGAGTTGTACTGGAACGCCACCTCGCAATACGTCCCCTCCACTTCATGGAAGACGTGAATAACGTCACTGTGGATGGGTTCTTTGCCCTGGTTGAGGTATTCGACGAACTCGCGGATACCGCCCTCGTAGTAGAACTCCTCTTCCCGGGAGCCTCCTTCCCGGGAGATGCTTATGCGCACACCGCTGTTGAGGAAGGCCAGTTCGCGCAGACGCCGCACAATGAGGTCCCACTTGAACGTGGTGGACTCGAAGACGTCCGGGTCCGGCTTGAAGCGCTGGCGTGTGCCGCGCCGGTCGGTCTTGCCGCGGTTCTCGACCGGGGTCTGCGGCTCGCCGCGCACGTAGCGTTGGTAGTAGACGTGTCCCTCACGCCAGACCTCGGTCTCCATCCATTCGCTCAGGGCATTGACGCAGGAGACCCCCACGCCGTGCAATCCGGCGGAGACCTTGTAACTGTTGTGGTCGAACTTGCCCCCTGCGTTGAGCTTGGTCATGACGACCTCAAGGGCCGACACCTGCTCCTCCAGGTGGGTGGCCACGGGGATGCCCCGCCCGTTGTCGGTCACTGACAGGCTGCCATCGGCGTGCAGGCGGACGTGTATCTCGTCGCACTCGCCGATCATGGCCTCGTCAATGCTGTTGGCCACGACCTCCTCGACAAGCTGGTGCAACCCGCGCTCACCGGTGTCGCCGATGTACATCGCCGGTCGCAGCCGCACGTGCTCTATGCCACCGAGCACGCGGATGGAATCGGCATCGTACCCGTTCACCATGTCTGCTGCTTCACTCATTCCTGCCTACATACCCTTGCGTCGGGGGTTATCTGAAAGACGAAACCGCATCTCCGCGATGTCACGCCCGGCCCTGGTCTCCTGCAACGCCTGCAGCAGAGACTCCCGCATGAAACCGCTCAACTCATGCATCAGAGACGGCGAGGCGACCTCTATGACCAGCCTGCCGTCCTTGAAGGAGCGGATGCGTGTTTTCTGAGCCACCGGCTCTCCGACCAGTGCGGCCCACTCGCGGCTGAGATCCGTAAAACGTCCCTTCTGGTGGAACTTCTTGCTACCCATCACCTTCCGGGCGATGGCGTGGAGCGGGACGGCTTCCGGAAGATTGTGCCAGTCTCCGATTCTCATGTTTCCGGTTCTTCCAGGATGACCGGGCTTACCACATAGGTATAGTCAAGTCCGCTTTTCAACACGCAGGGGCTGCGGCGGTCCGTGAAACGCATCTTGACGGTCTCCCGTTCTACGATGGCGAGCACGTCCTCGATGTATTCGGGGTTGAACGCAATGCTGGCCGGCTCGCCGTCGTATTCGACAGGCATCTTCAACTCAGCCTGCCCAACGTCCGCCGCTTCCGCCGTGATCTGCAGTTCGCCGGTGGTAAACTCGAAGTTGACCACGCGGGTCTCCTGGGTCGTCACGTAGCTGGCCCGCCTGACCGCACTGAAAAGGGCCTGTGTTCCGAGCTGGATGTTGATCTTGCTCTCCGTGGGTATGACCTCCCGGAAATTCGGAAACTGCCCTTCGATGAGCTGGCAGACCAGCCGGCCGGCGTCATTCTGGGCAACGAGGCGATTCTCCAGCACGCCGAAGTGAACCGGCTCTTTGCCGTATTCGGCCAGACGCCCCATCTGTTCCAATCCCTCCCGCATGATGATGAACTCGCCTTCAACGCCGGCGGGGTTGCTGGCTTTCTTGCGCACGTGGGCAAGACGGGCGCCATCGGCCGCCACCAGTTCGAACGTGTCCTCCTTGCCCAGCACGCAGAGGACGCCGTGGAGGGCATAACGTCCTTTTTCATCAGCCGTTGCGAAGACAGTTCGACGAACCATATATTGCAGTACGTCCGGGTCCACCTCAACGATGCCATCTTCGGGCAGCTCCCCCAGATCGGGGAAGGAGGCGGGGTCCTCACCAAGGATCCGGAATCGGCTGTTTTCGGCCTCGATCACGACGGCGCCGTCGGCATCCGCAAGTGTGACGGATTCATCTGGTGTGGCCCCGAGCACCGGCGAGATACGAGCATGGGGCAGCAGAACGGTCCCTGCCTCCTCGACCTGGACGCCGTCCACCTTCAGGGTAAGTCCGACTTCGAGGTCCGTGGCGGATATGCGCAGACCTTCGTCGCCGGCCTCCATCTTGACATGTCGGTACAGGGGCTGCTGGGTGCCCGAGCTGACCACTCCGCCGAGCCTTTGCAGGCCACGGTACAGCTCTTCTCGGTTAGCAACGATTCGCATGGGGCTTCTCCGCTCGAAGCCAGGGTCGTAGGACCGGTTAGTGCTTATGAAAGCTTATCTTAAACTTAAGACAACCGTCGTACACAACATCAAGGGTTCCGAAAACGTCGAAAAGCAGATGGACGTCTTCTTAACACGTTGGCATCGCAGGGCTTAGAGAGCTTATCCCGATGTCGAAAAACCGTCGAAAGGGCGTCGGATTGCCGCCATGAGCTGTCGACGGGCGTCGACCCGGCGACAACGGCGCCGATGATGCGTCTTTTCGACCGGCGTCGCCCATGAGTAGACTCGTTTTCAACAGGGTTTCGACAGGATAGGAACCCCTTTTCGACTGGTTGGCGACATCGGTCCTGCTGTGTCACACGGAGCCTCCGGGGTTTCCTCGACCTTCTTCCATTATACCATAATACGGTAAGTTCATGCAAAGGAGACAATACCGGCGAAAAGCGGTCAGGCACGCAAAGAACGGCATTCTCAAGCGCTCTCGGGATGCATCTTCGGGACGCGGCGGGCGCGGGTCTTCATGGCTTGAGAAGTTCGGGCAGATGGGAACCCTCGCCGAACGGATAGATGGCCAGGCCGGACTCAATTTTCGGGTGGAAGTAGGTTGTTTTCGGGGGGAAGAGCCGACCGCGGCGGCAGGCGTTGTAAAGAGCTTGCGGCGACAGGGGAGACAACAGAAAAGCCAGGTCGTAATGACCGCTTTCCACATCCCAGTAAATCGACTCGGGCTCGGCTTTCAGCATGACCCGATCGGGGTCATCCTGCTTATCGAGGGCGAGGTTGAGGATTTGTGGCAGAATCGCGTGGTGCAGGATGTTGACGGGCAATTCGGACCATTCGTCCTCTGAGTCCGCTTCTTGCTGTCGGGGCGTAAACTCGATGAGGCGCCCACCGGGCGCGAAACACGCGAAGCGCCTGTCGCCTGCTCGCCAACTCGAGACGAGCTGCTCTATAGCATCGACACTGGCGGCTTCGTACTCTTCGCTGCGGAAATGGCGGTCCATGGCCGCAAGGAGCACCTGGAGACGGAAACCACCGGGCGCCTTCACGAGGCGATGGGTCGGGCGGATGTGGAGGGCGGGGTCCGTTGCCGGCACGCAGAGTGCGGGGATAAAATCCTCCGGGGCCGAGCCGGGAGGTCCTTCCGCGCTACGGTGGCGTCGCCGGTAGACAATTGCGGTCTCGTAGCGGTGGTGTCCATCGGCAATGACGAGAACCTCGTCGGTGAGCAACCCGGCCAGGCATTGGAGCTGGCTGCGGTCGGTAATGCGCCAGATGCGGTTGCGCACGCCCTCTGTGCCCGTGTATTCGGCGATCGGAAGGCCCTGGCGCATGCGGCTGAGCAGGTCCCTGGCGGCTCCTTGCTCGTCGGCGAATATGCCGAAGACGGGGCTGAGGTTTGACCGGCAGGCCTGCATCAGCTTGAAACGGTCCAGCTTGGGGCCGGTAGTTGTTTTTTCGTGGCGCAGTACGTTACCGCTCTCGGGTTCCTCCAGCAGCGTGGCGCACAGCAGCCCCCGGCGCGTCACTTGCTTTCCACGGTGACTGAAGGTCTGCTCGCAGACGTAGACGCAGGGCAATGGCTCGCGCAGGAGAACACTCTCCCGCTGCCATTGTCTGAGCAGGGCGGCGGCGTTCTCGTAGGCCTCGGCCGGGCGCGGCTCGTCGTCTTGCTTGTAGAGCGTCAAGCGGACAACGTTGTGAGGGTCCGCCTCCTGGAGTTCGTGGGCCATCTCCTTATCAATAATGTCGTAAGGGGGAGCCAACACCCGGGATATGAAAGAGACGCGCCGGGGATTATAGCGCAGCGGACGAAAAAGGGCTATTTGAATCAACGCCTGTTCTCGATCGTCTCAGGTCTGGGTGAGCACGCTCCAGGGAGCGTCACATGATAGGAGCAAAAGGCGGCATCCGCAAGTGAGGGGCTGCGCCTTCGGGGGTGGACCCGCGGCAAGCCGTCCGGTCCTCGAAACACCCTGTTTCTTGAGCCGTTCATGTCCGCTGTGGAGAAGAAGCCGTTGTGCGATCCAGCCGGGCCAGGTAGGCGGAGTTGGTGGTGAAATAGAGGCCCTCCAGTACTCGCATCCGGTCAAGCAGCTCGGTCAGCCTCCGGGGGTTCTCCTGGTCGGCCGGGGCGCCGCCGGCCCGCACCCGCAGGTGCCAGGGGTGCAGCGCTATCTGCAGCAGGCCGCCGCGGCATTCCTCCCGCAGGCCCTCCGCCAGGGCGAGGTAGTCCTCCGGGGGCCGGTTACCCTCCAGCATCTGCCACAGGTAGCCGCTGATGGGCCTGCCCCGGCTGTCTGCGGCGCGGCACAGGCCCAGCTCCAACACCGAGCCACGCCCCAGGGGCCAGGGCGTCAGCCCCCAGCGGTCGCCTGCCCGGCGGGGCAGGCTGGCGTCGTAGGTGTAGTCCCGCTCCTGGAGCACCTGTACAAGCGGGGCGGTCAGGCGGCAGTAAGGGGCGCGGAAGCCTTCGGGGCCCCGCCCCATTCGTTCCCACAGGCAGCGCTCGCCCTTGCGCAGGGCTTCGCGGGTTTGCTCGACGTCCAGGGGCCGGCCGCTCTGCCGTCCGGCGAAGTCCTCGTGCACGTGACCGTGGCAGCCGTGTTCGAAGGCCCGGTTGCGGCGCAGGCTGTCAATCAGCCGGGGGTC
>PUMJ01000202.1 GCA_003551305.1 Candidatus Brocadiaceae bacterium | reverse complement strand
TGCCGCAGCCTGGTGCAGGAGTCCGACGCCGCCGCGGCCCTCAGTGCGCTGGCCGAGCTTCGGCCTGGTGAGCAGCTGCTGGAGACCTGCCACACCGCTCTTTCGTACGCCATACACTTCACCGATGTGGACGAGCGCGACCCCCGGCTGGCCTTCGCAAGCAGATCCGAGGTCTGCCCCGACGGATGGGAGACCGAGAAGACGGCCCAGTTGCTGGAGGGGCTGTGCCGTTACCGCGCTGCCAGCGGGCACGCCGAGGTTGACCCCTGGATACGCAGCACGGCGGAATTCCTGCTGTTCATGCAAGATGATGATGGGGTCTTCCAGTTGCGCTATGATCCGGAGACCGGCGAGCGGAGCACACCCCGCGAAGGCCACAACCGGGTCGTGGCCCAGTCGCGTTGCGCCCTGGCCCTGGCGCTGGCTTACCGGGAACTGGAAAGGGCAGAGTACCTGCGGGGTGCCCGGCAGGCGCTCGCCCCGCTTTTGGAGTCGGGCCATGAGTATTCGGCCGCCGAGGCGCGCTGGGTCCTCTCCGCCCTGCTGGAACTGAGCGCCTTCCTGCCCGATGAGCGTTACCTGCAGTGGGCGGACCGCATCGCGGCCCACAGGCGCCGGGAACAGTTGACCGAGAAGTCCGCTCCGGCCGAGGACCTGGTGGGCGCCACGCTTGAGGATGTGCCCTCCCTCACGGCTTTGACGGCGGACGATCTCGTTGTCTTTGCTGCCGCCTGCCTGATGGGGCTTGCGGAACAGAACGAGGCGGCCGCCGACCGGGCGGCCCGGTACGTGATGAGGTTGCAGGTGCTGCCGGAGAACGCCTACTACCTGGCCGAGGTGGGGAAGTGTTTGGGCGGGATTCGCGAGCGCCCCGGCACCAACCTCGTGCGTCTGCCCACCATGACGTCGGCCCTGCGGGGGCTGGTGCTGCTGACCGAGCACCGACTGCGGAGCCGCGCCGATGATTGAGAAGGCGCGCATCGAGGACCCCCCGCTGATCCTGGCTCTCATCAACCACTACGCGGCGCAGGAGCTGATGCTGCCGCGCTCACTCAACGATATCTACGAGAACCTGAGGGACTTTTTCGTCTGGCGGGACGGCTCGGACGTGCGCGGCTGCGTGGCGCTCCACGTTAGCTGGCAGGGTCTGGGCGAGATACGCAGTCTTGCCGTCGCCGAGGAGGCCCGCCGCCGCGGCATCGGCCGCCGCCTTGTGAAGAGTTGTCTGCGGGAGGCGAAGGACCTGGGCATGAAGCGCGTCTTCGTGCTGACTTACCAGCCGGAGTTCTTCAAGCGTTTCGGTTTCCGGCACCATCCCAAGGAGAGCCTGCCCCACAAGATATGGGCCGACTGCCTGAACTGTCCCAAGTTCCCCGACTGCGACGAAGTTGCCCTGGCATTGGACCTGGAAGGCGAAGGCGACGGCGATGAGCAAGGATGAGGCGACGACAATCCGCGACCAGGGGGTGCGGGACCGCATCATCAACGCCACGGACACCTCCCTGCTGGTGGAAGCGGCCGCCGGCACCGGCAAAACCACCCTGATGGTGGAGCGCATCCTGCAGGGCGTGCGCGAGGGCCGCCTGCGCCTGCCCGGCGTGGTGGCCATCACGTTCACCGAGAAAGCGGCCGGCGAACTCGAGGAGCGCCTCCGCAGGAAGCTGACGGAGCTGTTGGGCCGGCGAGAGCTGCCGCCGCACGAACACCGGCGTTTCCGCCGCGCCGTCCAGGAGCTCGACCGCGCCCGGATATCCACCATCCACTCTTTCTGCGCCCAACTGCTGCGCGAACGGCCCGCGGACGCCGGGGTTGACCCGGCCTTCGATGTGCTGGACGGCACGGCCGCCGAGTTGCTGCGCGCCGAGTGCTGGCGCGACTGGATAGACGAGCAGGCGGGGGCCGACACGCCCCCGCTGGTGGAAGCCTTGAGGGCCGGGCTCGACGGGGGCGCCCTGCGTACTCTGGCCGAGGCGCTGACCGAGGCTCCCGAGATACTGGAGCTGGACTCGTTCCAGCTACCCGCCGGCGGGGCGAGCGTTGATGAGCACCTGGCTGCTTTCAAGAATGCGGCCTCGGATGTCTCGCATGCCAGCGAGGCGCACATGCGAGGGAGAGGGAATCCCCAGTCGCGGGAGTTGCGCAGCCTTTCCGGCGCTGTGGAAGCTGAGGACGACACCCTTCGGCTCCGCCGGCTGGCCTACCGTGCGGCCACAATTGACGTGGAGACCGCCGTCAAGAGCTTCGGCAAGAAACGGGACGAGGTGCGGCCGCTCTTCGAAGAGTTCGTGGCCCCTGCCCGGCGGATTGGGGCGGGGCTGGCCGGGGACGTCTTCCTGTGGGTCAGCGGCTTTGTGCGTTACTACACGCGGGCCAAGGCGGAGCGCTCGGCGTTGGATTTCCAGGACCTGCTGTTGCGGACGGCCCGCATGCTGCGCAACAAGCCCCGGGTGCGTCGCTACTTCCAACGACGCTACAAGGCGTTTTTCGTTGACGAATTTCAAGACACCGATCCCCTGCAGGCCGAACTGATAGCCTACCTGTGCGAGGCGCCCGGCCCGGCGGCCGACAGGATGTCGGAAGTCCGGCTTCGGGACGGAGCCCTGCTGGCCGTCGGCGATCCCAAGCAGTCCATCTACCGGTTCCGGCGGGCCGACGTGCTCGTCTACGAGCAGTTCAAGCAGCTTTTCGGGCCCGACCGCACCGAGCACATCTACTGCAATTTCCGTTCTGTCTCGCCCCTGCTGGGGTGGTTTAACAGGCTGTTCGAGAAGGTGTTCGGTTCGCCGGAGCGGGAGGGCGTTTACCAGGCCGAACATGTGCCCCTGGAGGCCGGCCTGGCCCGCCAGCGGACGGCCGGGCCTGCGGCGGTCGCCCTCTGCCCGCCGCCCGGCGAGCCGGTGAAGGAATGGCGCTCGCCGGCGGCTCGCCGTCACGAGGCCGCCTACCTGGCGCGCGCGGTCCGCGCATCGGTGGACGGAGGGCTCGCGCTGCCCGGCGCCCCGGACGGACTGTCCTACGGGAGCTTCGCGTTCCTGTTCCGGGCCCTCACTGACGTGGACATCTACGAAGAGGCCCTGGAGGCTGAGGGAGTCCCCTATCGCGTTCTGGGCGGCAAGCACTTCTACAGCCGCAGCCAGACGGCCGAGACGCTGGCCATGCTGAGGGCCGTGGACGACCCCCTGGACCACGTCTCCATCGCGGCCGCTCTGCGCAGCAGCTATTTCGGGCTGAGCGATGAGGACCTGCTGCGCTATGCTGCTGGGGACGGGGGTTGGAACTACCTGCGGCCCCTGCCGGCCGACGGACCCGTGGCGGAAGCCCTGGGGCGGTTGCGGGGGTGGCACCGGCAGCGCAACCGCGTGCCCCCGCACGTGTTGCTGCGGCGGATACTGGCGGAGACGAAAGCGACCGCGGCTTATCGCCTCAAGCCCGCCGGACGGCAGCGGGCCGCCGTGCTGGACCAGTTGCGCCGCCGCCTCCGCTCGCTGAGCAAGACGGCGCGTACCTTCGGGGCCGTCGTGCGACACCTGAGTTCGCTGGAGGAGGCCGGCCTCTCCGAGGAAGAGGCCAGCTCGGTGGAACCCGACGACGACTTCGTGCAGTTGCTCTCCATGCACAAGGCGAAGGGCCTCCAGTTCCCCGTGGTGGCCCTGCCCGACCTGTTCCGTGGCCTCGTCTCGGGCGGCAACAGGCAGCCGTTGCTGTTCGACCGCACCACCGGCGAGGTTGGGGTTTGCCTGGGCAGCGGCGTTGAAACGGCCAACTACGATGAACTCGCGGCCGTCGAGAAGGAGAACGAGCTGGCCGAGCTCCGGCGGCTCTTCTACGTCGCCTGCACGCGGGCCGAAAGCGTGCTGATGCTGCCCCTGCACTGGTGCCGGCGGGGGCGGAAACCGAACTTCCAGAGCATGTTGGAGGAGACCGGGCGCCTGACCGGCGCCGACGAGGTGCCTTTCGGGGGAGTCCAGGAGGGTGTTCATTACCTGGATACGCGCGGCTGGAGCGAAGAGGTGGATGTGACGGCCCGACGGCGCGGTCTGCCGGAGCAGCCGCCGGAGGAAGCCTCCCCCTTGCTGCGTCAGCGGGAGCGCTGGCAGCGAGACCACGCCGCCCTGGTCAGCCGGGCCGCGCAAACGGTCCGTTTCGTGCATCCCAGCGAGCTGGACGGCCGCACGGAGGGCGCTCCGGCCGACGTGACCGCGGCCGCCGACGGGCCGACGGGCCGGGAAGTCGGCACCCTCTTCCACGATCTGATGGCCCGGCTCCGTTTCGAGGGCGGAGCGCCGGAGACCGCGGACGTCGAGCGACTGGCGGCCGCCCTCGCTGCCGGGAGCGGCCTGCCGGACCGGATGGCACAGAAGGCCGCCCGATTGGCGGACAAAGCCTTCCAGAAGCCGGAATTCACTGACCTGCTGGTCTCCGCCGACTGGTTGGCCCGCGAGGTCAGCTTCACGGTGCCCCTTAGCGAACTGCCGGCGCCCTCCGCCCAAGACGGCTGGGTGGAGGGGAGCATAGACCTGCTGGCGAGCCGGCGGGGACGGGCCGTCATCCTGGATTACAAGACCGACCGGGCCCTGCAGCCCGCCCGATACTGGCCGCAGATTGCCCTCTACGCGCTGGCGGCGCAGGCGGCCGGGCGAATAATCGAGGGGGATGTTGAACTGGTGCTCTTCTTTGTCCGGCAGGGCGAGTTCTGCACCCGCTCCCTGGACGACGAGGTGCGTGCGGAGGTGATCCGCTACCTCACGGAGCGTCCCGTGTAGCACCCCTGGCCGCATCACCCCCCGGTGCCTCCCTGATCATCTCGGCGAGCCGATCGGGCAGCCCATCTCGGTTCGCCCGCGTGATCTCGAGCACGACGGCGTCCGGACGGGCGCGGATCGCCTCGGTGACGCTGTCCCGCCGTGCGTGCATGGTCCCCAGCACGGGCAGGTCGGCCCGGACGACGTCCAGCAGCGCCGGGGCGAAAGCGCTGCAGGCCAGTTCCATCTTGCCCACCTCGTCAACGATGGCCGGGGTGTTCTGCCGCAGCGCGCGACGCAACGCGCCGACCCCCACGCGCTCCACGGCATCCAGGTCCACGCCGTACTTGCCGACCTGCACGGGCGAGTCGAAATCCACGTGGGCCATCACCGCGCTTTCCCCGTCCAGGGATTCGATAAGGAACCCGACTCGTCGGCTGCCATGACGGATCTCGCTGGTTGTGAAGCCGTTCGCTGTGGCGGGGAGCCGTTCGAGAGTCCTGCGAATGGCAGTGGTTTTGCCGATGCCCGGTCGGCCGGTGATGAAGATGTTCCGTGGTGCGCTCATGCGGCGTTCCTCCAGTTCACGGTCCGGCATCATGCTTTCAGTGTAAGGCCGGAGGTCATGGGGGCCAACGGAGGATTGGCGTGGGCTGCGGGGAGAGGGTACAATGAGAGAAAAGGCCAGGAGGGGTTTGCCCATGAGGCGATGTGCAGCGCCAGTTGTGTTGAGCCTTGCCGTGTTGACGTTGCTCGGCTGCAGCCGCTACCAGCGAAAGCCGCTCTCGTTCCGGATGCCCTCGGAG
>PUMJ01000075.1 GCA_003551305.1 Candidatus Brocadiaceae bacterium | reverse complement strand
GTGCTCATGAGCCGATCGGACTTCGTCACTGTCCACGCGCGCATCTCCGATGAGACCCGACACTTGCTGGACCGTGAGATGCTGGCACTTATGAAGCCGACGGCTTACCTGGTCAACACGGCTCGTGCCGAGATCGTGGATGAGGCGGCCCTGGTCGAGCTTTTGAGCCGCGGCCGCATCGCAGGCGCGGCGTTGGACGTGTTCACGCGCGAGCCGCCGCCACCCGATGCGGCCCTGATGGCCCTGGACAACGTAACCCTCTCCCCGCATCAGGCGGGCATCACGGCGGATGCCTACCGCACCACCGCACGACTGTTCGCTGAGAACATCGCGCGCCTCTGGACGCCCGGGCCCCCGCCGGCTAACCTCGTCAACCCGCAGGCAAAACACGCACTGAAAGAGTTCGAGCAGATGCTGGAGGTTACACAATGAATGTGCAGCAGCTTTACGACCTTAGCGGCAGGGTCGCACTCGTCACCGGCGGCAGCATAGGCCTGGGCAGGCAGATGGCTGAAGGGCTCGCCGAGGCCGGTGCGGATGTCGCCATAGCCAACCGCCGCCTGGAGATGGGCATGACGGCGGCCGAGGAACTGAGCCGGTTGGGTGTCAGGACCCTCGCCGTGAGCATGGATGTGACAGAGCGGGAGCAGGTCGTCAACGCGGTGCGGCAGATAGAAGATGAACTGGGGCCGGTGGACATTCTGGTCAACAACGCCGGCATCAGCCTGGCCAACCCTCTGGCCACGGACGCAGAGAGCCTACAGACGTGGCGCAAGGTTATGGAGGTCAATGTCGGCGGCGCGTACCTCTGCACCTCGGCCGTAGCGCCAGGTATGAAGGAGCGCCGCCACGGCAAGATCATCAACATCAGTTCTATCTACGGCGCAAACGGTATAGACCGCTCGCTTTACGTAGACGACCTCGAAAAGCCGTTCGCCCTCCACTCCTACGCGGCCAGCAAGGGGGCCGTCGTCAACCTCACCCGGGACCTGGCCGCGTCAATGGGGCACTATAACGTCAATGTCAACGCGATACTGCCGGCAACGTTCGTTACTGACCAGAACCGCCACATCCTGCCGGAGAAGGTGCTGGAGAGAATACGCCGGCGCACCCCGCTGGGCCGCACCGGTGCTGGCGACGACCTGAAAGGGGTGGTCGTGTTCCTGGCCAGCGAAGCCTCGAAGTACGTGACCGGTCAGATGCTGGCCGTTGATGGCGGCTGGCTCTGCTGGTAGCGTACACGCCACGCAACGCCGGCAAGCTACGGCCGGAGCGTTGATGTCGGGACTCAGCCATCTCAACCTGGAGAGTTCGAGCGATGTACGATGTCCGCCCTCCCGCCGTGTACGCTCATGAGACGGTGATGTGCAATCCCACCTATCGCGCGCGCGTAGAACGTGTGGTGGCGGCCCTCGGCAGGCCGTGCAGCATCATCACGTACGCCGACACCGACTTGCCCGACATGGTGCAAGAGCGCGGCTTGCTGGCCGACCGCCGGCCCATGGGCACTTTGCAGCATGTGGAGGACCCGGTACTGCTGTTCAACACCTTCCGCTTCGACAACGTGGACGCGGCCCGGCGGCGTCGTCAGTTCCTGGACGACATAGGCCTCAACGAAGGAGCCGCTCCACTGGTCGGCGACGACGCGTTCATCTGGTTCGATGCCAACCTGGCGACCGACAAGTGGAAGGACGACAAAGTCTGTCGCCCCTGCTGGCGCATCCACCTGCAGCAGGGCTGTCTGCACAGATGCAAGTACTGTGCTCTGGGCGGCCTGCTGGTGGCTATGGTGAACATCGAAGACTACTGCCGCCACCTGGGTGAGTTGATCAGGCTGCACCCCTGGCAGCAGACCTACCTGCTGGACGACGACGCCGACCCCCCCTGCCTGGAGCCCGAACTCGGCGTGCTGGGCGAACTCATTGAGTTCTTCGGCACGTTGGAAAACCGCTATCTCATCATCCATACCAAGACCTGGAACACCGCCTGGCTGAGCGATCTGAAGCACAACGGTAACACCATTATCGTCTGGAGCGTTTCCGGACGCACGCAGAGCGAAGAGATGGAGCCCCGTGCCGGCTCCACACAGCAGCGCGTCGAGGCCGCGCGCATGGCCGAAGAGGCGGGCTATCAGATACGCTACAAGTTCAAACCCATCATACCCGTCAAGGGATGGCGAGAAGAAGCTGAGGAAGCCGTGCAGATGATCTTCGAGAAGACCCGGCCCGACGTCATCAGCCTTTGCGTGTTCATGTGGATGAACTTCGAGGAGATGGCGCGGCGGCTGCCCATGCACTTGCTGGATGAGGACTTCGTGGCGGCTGCGGAGGCAAGCCAGGCCGAGATGGCCGCTACGCGGGCCCGGCCCTTCCCCCCGGCGGTGCGCCGAGAGATATACGAGCACTACCTGCGCGAGATCCGCAGACACGACGCGGACGTGCCGGTCTCGCTCTCCACAGAGAACTTCCGAATGTGGGCGGACATGAAGGATGCGTTGGGATTCAGCGCGACCGACTATGTCTGCGGCTGCGGCCCCCGGAGCACGCCCGGCCTGAAACGGCTCACCTGCCATCCGTTCAAGGTAGCCGTAAGGGCCGATGCAGGCCAGGTGCCGGGAGTGAGGCCCTGATGCCCAGGCGCCGACAGTCAGCACAGAGCCGAACCGAGGAGCAGCGGAGGAGATCTGACCCATGCATTACAGCCCTGAGGGGACCCGCCTGAAAGACGCGTGGCAGTTCGTGGTCGGAGATGAAGTGCATTGCGTCTACATGCAGGAGGACAACCTCGATTGCGAGGACGACCGCCGGTCCTTCTGCACGCTGGGGCAGGCGGCCAGCGCCGATCTCATCTCCTGGCGCCCTCTGCCGACGGCCCTGCAGGGCGGTCCTGCCGGAACCTACGATGATAAGCGCCTGCACACCGGCACCACGATCGAGGTGGAAGGCGTCTATTACATGTTCTACACCGCCACGGGCAGTGCGCAGGGGGGTTTCAGCCGTATAGCGCTGGCGACTTCCCGCGACGGGCTCAACTGGCAGAAGCACGCGCAGAACCCGCTCATTACACCGGACCCCCGGCACTACTACAGCGAGGAGGCTCCGATCGAGCTTCGCTGCCACGGCTGGCCGATTGTGGATTGCCGCGACTTCGCCGTGGTTGCGGACCCCGAGGGGGACGGCTTCTGGGGCTTTTTCGCGGCACGGCGTCGCGGCACCGAGTGCGCTGAGACGGCCGTCATCGCTCTCTGCCATTCCGCAGACCTCATCCACTGGAAGCAGCACCCGCCCTGCTTCGCGCCGGAGCGCTATGCCTGCATCGAGGTGCCGGACGTGTTCCTCCTCGACGGCCGCTGGTACATGCTGTGTCTGACCGGCAACGCCTACGGGCAGCGTCACGTCATGGCGGAGCCGAACCTGGTTCGGGGTACCATCTACGCCGTGGCCGACGACATCCGGGGCCCCTATCGCGAACCGCAGGAGAACGTGCTGATCGGTTCGACCGGACCAAACGGCTTTGCGTGCCGGACGGTGGAATGGGGCGGCCGGCGACATCTGCTCTACACGCACCAGGGCGCTCTGTCGCTGCCGGTGGTCTTGCGCACCGATGGGGCCGGAGGGTTGCTGCCATGCTACTATGCGGGACTTGACGACTACCTGGGCGAGCACGTCGTGGAGTCCGTAACGGCCCCCGCGCTCCCGCACGAGGGCCGATGGGGCAGCATCGGCGTGTGGCGCCATGCCTCTCAGTCCCTGCGTGGAAGCTGTCGCACGGACTGGGCCCTTCACGTCTACGAGGGGGCCGTCGCGGATTGTGTGTACGCCGTGGACGTGCATATTCACGACGCCCAGAGCGCCGGACTCGCGTTCCGCATCCAGGGAGACGACGTGCGCGGCGGGTGTTACGCGGCCCTTCTGGACGCCGATGCAGGGGAGGTGATCCTGACGCGCCCGCGCAGCTTCAAGACCCTGGACAAGCGGAGGCTCCCCGTCCGGCGCAACCGCACTTACCGGCTGAAGTGCGTGGCCGCGGGGGCCATTCTCAATCTCTACGTGGATGATGTGCTGGTGCTGCAGGCTTCCGATCCGGAGTTCTCTGAGGGGCGCTGCGGGCTGTTCGTGGAGCGAGGCGCGGCGGAATTCTCAGGTCTGAGCGTCCGGCGGCTCTGCGACACTGCAGAGTAGTCAAGGAGCCGGGAGCGTCCGGGTTGACCTGTCCCTCTAAGAAAGTCGCCGGTGAGCGGAAAGGGCATACTGATGGAGCTGAGAAGCGAAGAAGTCTTGCGTTTGGAAAACGAGCATTTGCAGTTCGTGATGCTGGCCGACGCCTCCGCGGTATTGCTGGACAGGGAGTCCGACCGCAGGTGGCGTATGCCGCCGGTCGCCGTGCAGGACCGCGGCACGATGGAGGAAGGTCATGCCTGGCCGCGCACGACGCGAACGTACGGTGACCGCTATCCCGGTCGCTTCATGGCGGCGCGGGAGGGCGACCATCTGCGGCTGACGCTGCTGGGTCGGCTGGGCCGCCCCCTGGGCACCTTCAGGTGTCGTTTCCGTCTCGACGGGCCATGGCTGCAGGCGGACATCTTCCAGGTGGATGAGCAGATACCGAGCCTTGTCTTCCCGCCTCCCATCAAGTCCGAGGCGCTCGTGTTGCCCGAGCACCAGGGCCGTCTCGTGCGCCGCCCGTTGAGCATGTTCTCGCACCGGTCATGTGTATTCGCCGGCAATGTGCTGAACATGCGCTGGTTCGGCGGGCTCCGGGGGGACAGCGGGTGGCTCTGCATCGTTCAGGACGGCTATGCCGACGCGGGGGTGCTTCATGCCGGGGCATGGGCGGCGCCCATGTGGATGAAGTCGCTGGGCCGTTGGAACGGCCCTCGCCGGGTGCGCTACCGTTTCGCCGAGGGGGGGTACGTCGGCCTGGCGAAAGCCTTCCGCAGGTGGGCCCGCGAGAACGGGTTGTTCCGAACGCTGGAGGCAAAGATCGAAGACACGCCGGAGCTGGCGCATCTGATCGGAGGGCGAAACCTGCACTTCATGATGGGCTGGACGTACCGGCGTTCGCGCTACGAGGAGACCTGGATGCCGGTGCCCCCCGAGCTTGCCCGGCGCGGGGAAGGGGTGGTGCCGCTCATAACGTTCCGGCAGGCCGCCGAGATCGCCCGTGATGCCAGGACGCTGGGCATGCGGCGCGGCGTGCTCAGCTACCACGGCTGGATCAAGGGCGGCTATGACGAGTCCCATCCCGACATCTGGCCGCCGGAGCCGGCGCTCGGCACGGTCGAGGAACTGCGCGCTCTGTGCTCGCCGGACGGACCTTTCGTCGCCGACCTGCATGACAACTACCAGGACATCTACGAGCAGTCGGAGAGCTTCCCGGCCGGCACCTGCCGCACGCCGGAGGGCCGACCGCTGCCGGGCGGTTTCTGGCGCGGCGGCCAGGCATACATCCTGAACGCCCGCGACGCTTACCAGCGCGCACGGCGCAACTGGCCTCTGCTGGAAGGCCTCGGCGCCCGGTGCATATACTCCGACACCCTGACCGCGGAGACCCTCAAGCAGTCCTACGAGGAGGGCAACACCCTGACGCGGAGCGAAGACCTGGAGTGGAAGCGCCGGACGATGGAGTTCTTCACGGACAAGGGCGTCATCTTCAGCAGCGAAGGGGGCTGCGACTTCGGAGTGCCTTACGTTGCCTGCGCTCCCCACGGCAAACACACCCGCGTGCCCGGTGAGTCCGTGCCGCTGTGGGGGCTGGTCTACCACGACTGTGTGGTCGGCTGGCGCGGTGGGCCCGCCCTGCGGCCCGGCGAGTTCCGGACCCGCTGCCTGGAAAACGTCCTCTGGGGCCTGACTCTGGTCTTCGGCGGTTTCACGGCCGATGACTGGCCGCAGCACCGCCGGGCCTTCGAGGATTCCTTCTATGTGGACGACTGGCACGCCCGTGTGGGCAAGGACGAGATGGTCAACCACCGCTACCTGACTGAAGACTTCCTTGTCGAACAGACCGAGTGGTCTTCGGGACGCGCCGTCACCGTCAATTTTGCCGACGAGGACCGCATCGTAGAGGGCGTCCACGTGCCGGCACGCGACTACGCGGTCCAGGAGTGAGAATGAGGCGACTCCCCACGAGACAGGAGGAGGGTTCCGACACGATGACAGACCGGAGCGGTACTTTGCCGGACAGTGTTCCACAGCCCAACATCGTGCTTATCGTGGCCGACGATATGGGGTGGGGTGACGTGGGTTACCACGGCTCCGGCATTGAAACCCCTGCCATTGATCGCCTGGCGCTCGAGGGGGTGGAACTCGACCGGTTCTACGTCTGTCCCGTCTGCAGCCCCACCCGCACGGGCCTGATGACCGGCCGCTATCCCAACCGTATGGGTATGCACGGTCACCCTACCCAGTATACCGAAAACAAGGGCTTGCCGCCCGATGAGGTGACGCTGGCGGACGTGCTGGCCCGGGCGGACTACCCGCTCCGGCATGCTGTCGGCAAGTGGCACCTGGGGACGGCGGCGACCTGCTTCCACCCCGTCAACCGCGGTTTCACCGGCTTTTACGGGCACTACTGCGGCATGATTGACTACTGGACCCACGAGCGGGGCGGGGAACTGGACTGGCATCGCGGATACGAATCCAGTTATGAGGAGGGCTATTCCACGCACCTGATGACGAGGGAAGCCGTGCGGTTCATAGAGTCGGCGCCCCTAAACGACCCCTTCTTCCTCTACCTGGCCTACAACGCCGTGCACACTCCGCTGCAGGCTCCCCGGGAGGAGGTCGCCCGCTACGAGGGACGGGATCTGCCGGAGGGGCAGAGCCCCACCTACGCCGCCATGGGCACGATCATGGACCGGGGTATCGGCCGGGTGCTGGACGCCATCGAGCGCAAGGGCGTGGCGGAGGACACCCTGGTCTGGTTTTTCTCGGACAACGGGGCTGTCGGCCGGGGGGGCTGCGGTCATAACCGGCCTCTACGCGGGCACAAGGGGACGCCCTACGAAGGAGGCATCCGCGTGCCGGCGGCGTTGCGGTGGCCGGCCCGTATCGAAGGCGGAAGAAAGGTGGACACACTCATGGGCTACGTGGACGTGCTCCCGACGCTGGCGGCGGCAGCGGGCCTCGACTATGAACCGCCCGGGCCCCTGGACGGCATCAACCTCCTGGATGCCCTCACCGGAGGTGCGCCACCGGAACGCGCCTTCTACCCCGACAGGGGGGCTGTGATCACGCAGAGGTGGAAGCTGGTCGAGGATGAGCTGTTTGATCTTGAGGATGACCCCGCCGAGACAAGAGCGCTGGGCGCAGACTGTCCCGACGTCCTTGCCGCGATGCGGCGGCACCGCGAGCATTTCCTGTCGCTGACCGGCGACCCCTACGTTCCACCCGCCATGCCGCCTGAAAAGCAGATGCCCCCGCCGGAGTGGAGGATGCCCGAACTGTGACAATTACCAAGGCCCCCGGCGCCCACAGAGCGACCGGCCGCCGCCGGGGCGTGCACGCGCGCGGACAACGGCAGACCGGACCATCTACTTCTGAGGAAGAGAGTCAGCATGAGCCCTGATCCCGGCCAACCGAACATACTGCTCATCACCACGGACCAGCAGCGCTACGACAGTTGTGGACCTGCGCAGCGGGAGCCCGTTCAGACACCGCATTTCGACATCCTGGCGCGCGAAGGCGTGACGTTCGCCCGTGCCTACAGCAACGCGCCCATTTGCGTGGCCTCACGCGTGAGCACCATGACGGGCCTCTACGCGCAGACGCACGGTGAACTCGCCAACGGCGCCTCCTCGGCGGTGATGGGCCACGAGCAGACGATACCTGGCCGACTGGGACGCGCCGCTTACCAGACGTGCGCCATCGGGAAGATGCACTGGGGGCCGCAGCGGGTCCGTCACGGCTTCGGCGAGATGATCATCCTGCAGGATTACTACGACGAGATGGACCGCCTCGGCCCCGGCATTCAGCCCATGGGCACGGGTCTTGATCAGAACGAGCTGTACGCCGGGATGGCCACGGTGCCGGAAGGCCTGTCCATCACGAACTGGATCGCCGAGCAGTCGTCCCGCTACATCCGTGACCGGCGCGACCCGACTCGCCCGTTCTTCCTGTGGTGCTCGTTCTCCAAGCCCCACCCGCCGCTCGACCCGCCGGAGCCGTATTGCTCGATGTACGCCGACTGCGACCTGGGCGCCCCCCTGCGCGCGGCGTGGAGCGAGCCCGGAAGGGCTCCGGTTCCGTTTGAGAGAACACGTCAGACGTGGTCGGCCGACCGCGTGTCGGACTTTTCTCTGGCCCGCGCCCGGGCGGCCTATTACGGCCTGGTGACGCAGGTGGACTACAACATGGGGAAGGTGTTCGCCGCCCTGAGCGACGCCGGCCTCTACGACGATACCCTGATAATCTATACCTCCGACCACGGGGAGATGCTGGGCGATCATCGGGCCCTGGGCAAGGTCTTCGCTTACGAGTCGTCCGCCCACGTCCCTTTCCTGGTCAGGTTACCCCGAAGCTGGGCCCGACGCCGCGCCGGGGAGGTAGACAGCGCACTGGTGACCCATGCCGACATCCTGCCCACCTTGCTCGATGCGGCCACAGGAACCGCGCCGGAGGGGCTTGACGGCAGGAGCCTTCTGCCGCTGGTGCGGGGCGAGGACCCTCAAGAGCCCAGGCAACACCTCGAGATCACCTGTTCCTGCTGGGAGGCGCTGGCCCCCGGTCAGAAGCGCAATGAAGCGGCCTTCACCGCCGCCACGGACGGGCGGTACAAGTACATCTGGTATCCCGAGGGGGCACGCGAGCAGCTCTTCGATCTCGCGGAGGACCCAGGGGAGTTGGCCGACCTGTGTATGGAGGATGGCATCGGGCAGGAGGCCGTGCTCGCCAGGGACCGGCTGCGCCGGTGGCTCCTGGAGGCCCACCGGTCTCGCGGCTCATCCTGGGTCGAGCGGGGGGAGTTCGTGAGGCGGCCTGTGGGTGAAGACACGGAGAAGGAGCGACGCGCCAGGCGCTACCCCACGTTCTCAAGCACCCGGACGCCCCATGGCGGCCGGCATTAGACTCCGGTTGGCCGGGGACAGGTGACCCGGCCCCGGGCGGAATAGCACACACAAGGAGGTTCGAAAACGTGAACCGAACTGACAATGCGCAGCCCCGCGGGGCCGTCTACATACCGGCACGCGCGTTCAATGCGCCTCAGATGTGGAGGGATTACAGAGCTGACGAGATCCGACGCGACATGAGCTACGCCCGCAGCGTGCGGTTGAACGCCTTGCGACTGTGGGCGAGTTACGAGTACTGGCTCCGGGAACCGGCCGCCTTCGCCGAGCGATTCGACGACCTTCTCGACGCCGCGCGGGACCACGGCATCGGGGTGCTGGTGTCCCTGTTCGAGAATTGCGGAGTGGCCCCGACCGCAGAGAACATGTGGAGCAAGGACCCGCAGACCGCCTTCTGCATCACCTCGCCGGACCGGCACGGCGTCATGCACAACCCGGCTCGGTGGAGTGAGCCCGCGGCGTTCGTGCGGTGGTTCATGGAGCAGTATGGAGATGACGAGCGCCTGATCGGTATCGAGGTTATGAACGAGCCGGGAATACGGGAAGATGGCGTCATGCCGTTCGCGCGGGAGATGCTGGCGGTTGCCCTGCGGGGTCGGGGCAGCGTCCCGGTCACAGTCGGCTGCAGCTGCCTTGAGAACGCGCGCTTCTACGCGGACCTGGGCAGTGAGATACTTCAGTTCCACGTCAACTTCCCGGGTTCCGAACAGGAACTGCGGGACGAGCTTGAGGCCGCTGTGCGGCGGCAGGAGGAGCTGCAACGGCCGGCGTGGCTGACGGAGGTGCAGCGGGTGCGCAGCGTCAGCGGCTGGGAGGACGAACGGCCGCCCGAGCGCGAGCTCGGTCCGGACCTGACCTCCGTTATACCTGTGGTTCGCGAATACCCTCTGGGCTGGTTTTTCTGGTCCCTGATGGTCAAGCTCGCCTACCTGCCGGGCCAGCGGGCCAAAGGTACGATCAACGGTCTGTTCCACGAGGACGGCGCCGTCTGGAGTCTTGCCGATGCGCGCGCCGTTGCGGATGACGCGGACCTGACGCTGCAGGAACGCCCCGAGTGGCCGGGCGGGGCAGGGCGCTGATGCCGTTTCCGCGCGAGACCTGGCCCCCGCGGTCGTCTGTCGCCCTCAGGTCGCATGCTTGACATCGGCCGACCTTAATGGTCACATAATACCATGTTTGCTCACGAACGACGACACAAACTGGTTGAACTGCTGGCCCGCGAAGGGCGCCTGACCGTGGGGGACATCGAACAGGCGCTGGACGTCTCGCCCGCCACTGTGCGGCGCGACCTGGCCGAACTGGCCGAACGCGGGGAACTGGTGAGGGTGCACGGCGGCGCCGTGCATCCGGCGGTGCTCCACGGGGAACCCCCTTTTCAGCAGCGCACCCACGCGGCGCCGCAGGCCAAGAAGGCCATCGCCGAACGGGCGGTCAAGTTCGCCGGCGAGGACGCCGTCGTGTACATAGATGCCGGCACGTCCGCGCTGGCCGTGGCGCAGATGCTGCTGGGGCGCCCGGACGTGACACTGTTCACCAACTCGGTGCCGGTGCTTGAGGCGACCCCTGAGAGCGGGGCGCGCATTATTACCATCGGCGGTAACCTTGACGTGCCCAGCCAGTCGCTGATGGGCGCCCTGGCGCTGAACTGGATGAGGCGGCTCCGTTTCGAAGTCGCCTTCATCGGGGCCTCCGGGCTCGATGCCGAGGAAGGCGCCAGTGTTATCTCGCTGGAGGCGGTCGCCATGAAGCAGGCGGTCATGGAGCGCGCGGCGAACGTCGTCCTGGTGGCCGATGCCCAGAAATGGAATAATCCCGCGGCCATGCATTTCGCGGAGTGGGAGCAGTTCGACGTCTGGGTCACCGATACCCGGCTGAAGGGGGCCGAAAAGGATGCACTCACGGCGAAGGATGTGGACGTCGTGACCGTGGAGGTACCGTCCTGAGCAGCGCCCCGAACATCCTGGTCTTCGGCGCCGGTTGCATCGGACGCGGCTTGCTGGCGGAACGGGCGAGCCGCGTGGGAGCGCAGACAATCCTGGTGGAAAGCGACCTCGGGCTGGCGGCTGCCCTGCGGGAAGCGGCCGGATATGAGGTGCGGCTGGTGGGGCGGCGACCGGACCGAACTCTCGTGACGGGCTTTCGCGTGCTGACGCCCGACGAGAAGGCAGAAGTTACCGCCGCTGCACGCACCTGCGGTTTCGCCGCGACGGCGGTGGGCGGTCGAAACCTGCCTGAAGTCGCTCGGCTCCTGGCCGATGTGCTGCCGGAGCGCAATGACATACTGAACATCCTGGTTTGTGAGAACCGGCCGCACGCGGCCGCTGACCTGCAGAGGCATCTGGAGCGCCGGGGGGCGCCGGCGGATGCCTATCGCTGCGTGCCGTGCTCGGTGGAACGCATGGTCCGCCCCGCGCGGGCGGGACTCGACCTGGTGGGCGAGAGCGCGGAATCGCTCTATCTGGATGCCGGTGTCTGGTCGGGCAAACCGCCGGACATCCCGGGGCTGCACGCGTGCGAGAGCATCGAGTTCTACTATGCCCGCAAGTTGTTCACGAACAACGCCGGCCACGCCGTGCTGGCTTATGAAGGGCATCTGGCCGGCTACGAGTTGCTTTGCGAGGCGAACGCCGACCCGACCCTGCGCTCCCGCCTGGAAGCGGTGCTGGCGCCGGCCACGGCCATGCTGGAAAGTGAGTTCGGTGCGGACCGCGCCGCTTTGGGCGAGCATGTCAGCATCCTGATAGAGCATCGGTTTGGCAACCGTCACCTGGCCGACACGGTGCGCCGGGTGGCGCGCGATCCGTTGAGGAAACTGGCGCCCGAGGAGCGATTGGTGGGGCTTCTGAGGCGCCTGCAGGCGCAGGCGTTGCCCGTGGAAGGAGTGTGCCGGACGATCGCCGCTGCGCTCCACTACCGTGACCCGCGGGACCGTGAGTCCCGCCGGTTGGCCGCTATGATTCGTGATGGTGGCCCGGAGCGCGTTCTGACCGAGGTCTGCCAATTGGATTCACGCGAGACCGTGTGCGCCGCATGCGCGCGGCACTATTGGGCCATCGGGGCCCCCGGCTCGACGGTACGATGAATTCCCGAACGGAGAGGAGCACTACGTGACAGCGGTGCGCATATACCTTGATACGGCCGATCTTGACGAAATCCGGGACGCCGTGAGCACGGGCCTGGTGGACGGGATAGCAACCAATCCGAATAAGATCGCGCGGAGTGGAAAGCCATACGCCCGGGTGCTGGAGGAGATACGGGCGCTGTTCGAAGGTCCGGTCGCCTTTCAGGCCATGGGCGCCACGACCGCCCAACTGCTGGAGCACGCCCGCCAGATTCACGCCATGGATCCCGACCTGGCGGTGAAGGTCGTCGCCAACAGGGTGGGGCTGCCGGCCATACGGCCGCTCGTTGAGGAGGGGGTTCGTACGAACGCGACGCTCATCTTCAACCCCGCGCAGGCGCTCATGGCGGGGCTGGCGGGCTCGCCCTTCATAAGCCCGTTCGTCGGGCGGGCGCGCATGGCCGGCGGCGACGGCATCGAGCCCATAGCCCGCATGCGTCGTCTCTATGACACCTGGGGGCTTGACCGGACCTGCATCATCGGCGCCAGCATCAAGGACGTTGCCCAGGTCATTGACGTCATCCTGGCCGGCGCCCACGCCGTTGCGGTCCCCTTTGGTGTCTTCGAGGCCATGATGGACCACCCGCTTACCGAGCGGGGGGTGGAGCAGTTCGCCGAGGACTTCGACATGCTGAGGAACCGATGACAACGCCGCGCGTGATACCCCTGCGGGGGACATGGACCCTGTCATTCACAGACCCCGAGACCGGCGAGGCCCGCCGCCTGCCTGCGAGCGTGCCGGGGAACGTGGAGGTTGACCTGGAGCGAGAAGGCCTGATCGAGGACCCGTATCCCCCCGACGACGTGGCGGCCATGCGGCGTTTCGAACTGGTGGACGACTGGAGCTACCGCACGGAGTTCGCGGCCCCGGAATGCGCCGAAGGAGACCGCGTGGAACTGGTGCTGGAAGGCGTAGACACGGTAGCCGACGTGAGCGTGAACGGTCGACAGGTGCTCCGCTGCGAGAACATGCTCATCCCGCACTCAGTGGACGTTACCGAGCAGCTTCGCCCCGAGCGCAACGAACTGCTTGTGCGTATCCGCAGCGCGGAGCTGCACGCACGCAAATTCCCTTACCCGCCCGGCCAGGTCTCGCGCGAGGCGCGTAGACCCCAGGCCTACCTGCGCAAGGCGCGCCACATGTGGGGTTGGGACAACGCCCCCCGGCTCGTGAGCGCCGGGCTCTGGCGCCCGGTCTATCTGCGCGTGCTGCCCCCCGTCCGGTTCCGCGACGTCTACGTCTACACCGAGGAGGTGGGGCCGGAGGCGGTCTCAATCGGCTGCAACTGGTCCGTTGAGACGCCGGAGGCCGATCTTGCCGATTACCGGGGGCGGATGGAACTGCGTCGGAACGGCAGCGTCGAGCACGCTTTCGACTTCGAGGTGGACTTCACGGTCGGCCGCATCAGCCGCCGACTGCCTCGCTCGGAGGTCCGGCTCTGGTGGCCGCTGGGCTATGGGGAGCCCGCCCTCTACGACGTGCGCCTGGCGCTCTACGTGGGGGAGGAACTCGCGGCCGAGTGGAGCACGCGCTTCGGCATCCGCACCGTCGAACTCGTCCGCACCGAGGTCACAGACAGGGAGGGGAAAGGGGAGTTCCTGTTCCGGTGCAACGGCGAGAAGATCTACGTTCGCGGCACGAACTGGAAACCGAAAGATGCGCTTCACTCCCGCGCGGGAAACAGGGTGCGGGACGCACTGGACCTGTGCGTCGACCTGAACTGCAACATGGTCCGCATATGGGGCGGGGGCATCTATGAGGAGCACGGCTTCTTTGACTACTGCGATGAGCACGGTCTGCTGGTCTGGCAGGACTTCATGTTCGCCTGCGAGTTCCCCCCCAGGGAGGGCTTCTTCCTGCGGGCCGTCGCCCGTGAGGCGGAGGCCGTCATCAGGCGGCTGCGCAATCACCCGTCCCTTGCCCTCTGGTGCGGTGACAACGAGGTGGACGCGACCTTCTTCTGGGGTACGCTCATCCCGACGAACCTGCTGCCTTCCGACAACCGGGTCACGCGGCAGGTGCTCGCCGACGCCGTGAAGTCGCACGACCCCTACCGCTGTTACGTGCCCAGTTCTCCGCACAAGGCCGACTGCCTGGTGGCGGAGCGCCGACTGCTCCCCGAGGAGCGCTCGGACCTCGCCAGCCCCGAGGAGCACCTCTATCCCGGCAACGCGGACTTCCGCGAAGCGTACCGGCGTTCGGCCGCTCACTTCATCGGCGAGACGGGGCCGTTCTTCATCAACGCCATGTCGCAGACTCCCCGGATCGTGCAGAGGGAGTTACCCCGCGCCCGTCGCCTGTGGGACGTGGCGGTGGAACGCGGCGCCTACACCCTGGACCGACACCAGACCGACGAGCACTTCCTGACCTGGAAAGACGCCGTCCGCCGGCGCCTCGAACACTTCTTTGGCCGCGACTTCCCCCTGGAGCCCTGGGAGGAGCTGGCCGAAGCGGTCAACATCGTCTGTGCGGACATGTTCAAGTTCGCCATCGAGCACTCCCGCTGCCGCCGGTGGCGCAAGACCGGCGTCCTGTGGTGGTCGCTGATGGATATGTGGCCGATGATGTTCAACTACTCCGTGGTAGACTACGACTGGCGGACCAAGCAGCCCGCCTATAGCTGGATACGCCGCTCGCAGCAGCCCGTCTGCCTTATGGTCCAGGACCTGCGCGGCGATGGGAAACACCACCTCTTCGCAGCTGACGACACTCTGAAGGCCGCTGAGGGCGCCTTCCGCGTCACTGCCGTGGACGCGAACGGTTGCGAGGAGGAAGCCCTGGGCGGCGAGTTCTCTGTCCAGCCCAACCGCACGGTCGCCGTGCGCGAGGTGGAGGCCCCGGCCGCACCCTCCCTCTGGATCATCGAGTGGGGACCGGGCGGGCACACCATGTCCAACCATTACGTCTGGGGCGAGCCGCCGTATCCCTTCGAGACCTGCCGCCGCTGGTGCTCTCGGCTGGGCGACCTGTAGGCAGATGCCGGTCGGTCTGCAGCGGCGCCGCCCCATCCCGCGCAGTGTTGTCGAGCCGGCGCGGATGGAGGAGGAGTTTGCCACCTGTCTGGCGGCCGAGCGCGATTCAGCGTGTGATCTCCCTCCGGTTCCCTCCGCTCGCTCACACGCTGAAACCCTGGAGATATAGAATTACACAGCTTTCTGGACTTGGCTCCCGAAAACCACCACAGCGCAAAACGGCCCCGTAGCAAAATTCTTGACCTCCCGCAACCCCCGCCCTATAGTAAACGGAGACGGTAAACACTTACGCTTCAGGAATACTCAGGGTTACGGGGAAACCTTATCTCTTTTCAGAGAACGGTCCTATCTGCTGCATTCAGAAGTCCTTCCGGCAGAGAGAGGACCACACGAATTGCTTACGTTGCAACCTCGTGGACTTTTATTTTGGGCATATGAGTAGCCCCTCGGCAGGGAGAAGAGGGAGCTACTGTCGCGGAGCGCTAGATCGAATATGGAGCATGATATGGCACAACCGGATTGGCTGAGGGGCCTGAACCGCGCGATTCACCTGACCATTCGCGACGTCGACTGTGAGGGCTTCGACGTCGAGGCTATGATGCGGGAGTTCGACCGCCTGAATGTCACCGTGTTCAGCTTCTTCGCCGGCGGGTACGTAACTACTTACCCCACCGACCTGGAGTTGCAGCGTAAGAGCCCCTGGCTGGGTTCGCGGGATCTGACAGGCGAAATCGTGGAGGCGGCACATCGGTACGGCATCAAGGCGATACCGATGATTGACCTGGGGCAACTCCCGAAACACGCCTATGAAGCCCATCCTGAGTGGGCAGCCGTCCCGCCGGATGGCGGTGTAGGTACCGAGGGCCCGGACCTCTACACTTCCTGTCCCATGGGCGGCTTTATCCGCGATTACTGCCGGCAGATGGTGCGCGAAATCGTCGGGCGCTACGATGTCGACGGTATGAAGTTTGGCGGAGGAAGTTACGGGTTTACGCCCTATCCCTGCCACTGCGACGCCTGTCGGAAAGCCTATGCCCAAGACGTAGGTTGTGCGTTGCCGCTCGCGCGCAATTGGGATGATCGCAATTGGCGACGCTACGTGCGGTGGCGCACGGAACGCACGGCCGAAACTGTGCAACTGCTGGTCGACATGGTACACCAGATCAAGCCCGAACTGCCCGTGGTGGGCAACGCGGTCTGTTTCGGCGACCCCGGCTGGACGGTGAAACGGTCGCTGGACATGGACCGACTGGCGAACATAGAGGACATCGTGCAGGTGGAAATCCAGAGCAGGGCCTGGTACGACCATCGCAGCGGCACCGCCTCATGGAAATACTTACGCTGGCCGGCCGAAACGGCCGCTTACATGAGCGAGGTCACCGACCACCCCGTGTGGGCCGTCACGTCCTATTTCTATGCCTGGCCATGGCGCCGAAACTGCGCCCCGCCCATCGAGCAGAAAGTCTACCTGGCGCAGGTTGCCGCCCACGGCGGCAGTCCCATGGTTAACCTGGCAGGCGGCCCTCCGGCGGTCCACGAGGACAAGCGCGGTTTTCGGGCGATCAAAGAGTTGTACGGTTTCCTGGCCGAACACGAAAGCCTGATTGCCGGCGACCGCTCGGGGGCGGAGGTGGCGATCGTCTACGACCCCGATACGTTGATGTTCTATGGCAATGACGATGCCGAGGCACGGGTGGTCCAGGAAATCCGGGGTTTCGAGGAAGCCTTACACGCGCGGCACGTGCCGTTCGACATTATCAGCACCCGCACGCTCGAGCCGGGCAGGCTCTCGCGCTACGAGACGCTGATTCTGCCCAACCTGGCCTGTCTGCCGCAGAGCGCGGCCCAGCGGCTACGCGACTATGTGCAGGACGGCGGAGGTCTGCTGGCCAGCTTCGAAACCGGCCTTGTCGACGCAGACATGGCGCGCAGGGACGACTACCTGCTCGGTGACTTGATTGGAGTTAGTTACAGGGGACAGACCTCCCTGACTGTCGGCGAATACAGCCGTCCGCGGCAGGTCTACATGAAGAAGATGGCTGACCATCCGTTGCTGGAGAATCTGGCCGAGCCGGAAATTCTGCTCATCGGAGGATGGTTCTGCAGGGCGGACGTTCGAGACGGCGCAACGACTTTACTGGCCCGGACCGCTCCGTTCCGCCTGTTCCCGGAGGGATGGGCATATCCTGACCCTGACGTGCCAGACCCCGAGGACCCCCTGGTGGTCTGTAACGAGATCGAGGGCGGTGGACGTACGGTCTACTTCGCCCCCGCCATGGGCAAGTTCTACTGGCAGGCGCGTTACCCGGACCATGCCGCGCTCATCTGCGACGCTGTAGCCTGGGCCGGTGCCGCCGAGCCGCCGCTCAAGGTGAACGGTCCCCGAACGCTCCACACTTCGCTTCGATGGAAGGACCGTAGCGCGGTAGTGCATTGCATCAACCTGACGGGCGGGGAACGTTTCTTCACAGAACTCGTCCCTCTGCGGGATATAGAGCTTGCCGTCCGCATGCCCGGTGGAGCCGATGGCGCGCGGGCTTATCGCGCCTCCGATGGGGCTGAACTGCCGGTTCACGCCGACGGGGACTACGCCGTGGCGACCCTCCCCGATCTGAAGGACTACGACTTGCTGGTCGTGGAAAGGGCTTGAGCAATGGAGTACACGATCTTGGGGCGCACGGGCGTACGGGTGAGTCGGCTGGGATGGGGCGGTGCCCCTGCCGGACTGAAGGACTACCTGCGCAGCTATGACCCCGAGGATCCTGCGGCCCGACAGGGGGTTGTGGAGGGCGTCCAGCGTGCGCTGGAACTGGGCGTCAACTACTTCGACACCGCTCCCGCTTACGGCAGAGGCGCGAGCGAGAGCATCCTGGGCGAGGCGCTGCAAAACGCCGAAACAGACCAGTCGGTGTTCATCGCCTCGAAGTACGGCCCATGGCAGAAGCAGGCTCTGCGGGAAAGCGTCGCGGGCAGCCTTGAGCGGCTGGGGCGCGATCACATTGACCTGCTGCAACTCCACGGGCTTTCGTACACGATGGATGACGCTGAGCGCATACTGGCCCCCGACGGAATGGCAGACCGCATGGAGGCGTTGCGGGAGGAGGGCCTTGTGCGCTACATCGGTTTTACCAGCGAGGACAACAACGACGCCCTCTACCGTCTCATCAAGAGCAACCGTTTCGACGTTATGCAGATATGCTATAACTTCGTCAACCAGCACCCTTACGATCCGGCACGGCCGTTCGGATCACTGTTGGTGGCGGAGGAGCACGGCTTGGGGATCGCTGCCATGCGGCCGACCACCTCGGGCCTATTCCAGAAGTGGATTCAGAACGTGCGACCCGGAGACAACTATGATTACACGCCAGCGCTCATCCAGTTTGTGTTCTCCAATCCGCTGGTGGATGTTGTGTTGGTCGGCATGCGCAGTGCAGCCCGGGTCGAACAGAACGTGGCATTGCTGGAAGATGCCGACGGCCGGATTGACATAGAGGAGCTGTTCTCCTATTACGAGGGCTGACGTGGAACTGGCAACCATCGACGCGTATGCGCACGTAGGCACGCCGCGATTCGGGACGGCACCGGAGGCACTGGGGATGTTCGAACGCTCAGGTATCGAGAAGGGCGTTCTGGTGCTGGGGCCGGGCGTTCCTGACTTTCAGTCCCTTTACGAAGCCCGGCAGATGGCTGGTGACCGGATCCGATACATGGGTATCCCCATCGGGGAGACCGAAAGCCAACGAAACGAACTTGCCGAACTGCAGTTGCACATGGGCATCAGCGGCATGCGGCTGATGCCGTTCGAGATCGCGCCCAACCCGCTCATCCTGCAGAAACTGGGCGAGAGGGGCCTGTGGCTCTATGCCATAAACCCCCACCAGGACGGGGATGTCACCCGCTTACTGCTGCAATGGGTGGAAGAGTATCCGGAGGGACGGATCGCTTCACCCCATTTCCTGTTTCCTGCTGCTATCTCCGAGGCGGCAGATGACCCGGCGGTCCTGCGTGAACTGCTGCAGCATCCACGCTTCTATGCTATTCTGAGCCGTCACGGGGGCGCCAGCCGGCAGAATTACCCGCACGCAGACCTGCTACGATGGACATCCGAGGTGCTCGACCTGGTCACCTGGGACCGCGTAATGTGGGGCAGCGAGCATCCTGTCCTTTACTGGCGCAATGAATGCGTGCAGGGGGCCTGGGAATGGATTCAGAGGGTGGGCTTGGAAGTATCGCAAGGCGATCTGCGCCGGTTCTACCGCGGGAACGCCCAGCGTCTGTTCTTCGACGAGGCGGCCCCAGAGATGGAACCGATCGACATCCCCCGTTGGGTGCGGAAGCTGTTCTCCAACGCCCCAGTCGCGCTGGCCCAACGGGGCACTCTTAACCTGCCCGCGCCAGCCTACGCCGAACTGCTCTCCGGCTATCTCCGCGAGTGTGAATCCAACCCGGGTATGCGCCTGAACGATTACCTTGCCGAGGAACTCATCAAGCGCATGGACAACCTGGACTGAGGGCCCGCGCAATGCCCGCGTACATCCTGGCGGACGACCTGAGCGGCGGACTGGAGGTGAGCGCATCATTTCACAGCGCCGGTTGCTCGGTGGTCATGCCCCTGGGGGACGAACTGACCGCCGGTGGACCAGGGGGGGGTTCCACTGATCTGATCGGGGTCAATACCGAGACGCGCACGGTAGCACCATCGGTTGCCCGTGCCATCGTAAGGCGCATTGCTTCGCGTCTCAAGAAGGTTGGAGGCGAGCTTGTCTACAAGAAGGTGGACTCTACGCTTCGCGGCCCGATGGGGGCAGAATTGGATGAGCTCCTGACGGCTTATCCCGGGATGAGAGTTCTGTTCTGTCCCGCCACCCCCGTCGCCGGGCGCACGGTCCGGGATGGCGTGCTTTACGTGGGGGGGAGGCCAGTCGCCGAGACGGAATTCGCCCAGGATCCCTTGTGGCCGGTCACCGACAGCCGGGTTCAGCACGTGCTGGTGGGGGAGTGCGGCGTGTCCGTATCGCACCTCCCGCTTCATGCGTTACGAGGAGACGAGGCGGCCGATGCTATCGCCGGGGCATTTGCTGGGGGAGCACGTACCGTCTTGGCGGATGCCGAATCGCCCGACGACCTCGAAACACTGGCCCGCCTCGTGACAGGACAGGCGGAAACCGTGCTGCCGGTCGGCTCGGGAGGACTCGCCGGAGCCCTGGCGCGAATGGGTTACGTGGTAGGCAGTCACGCGAGAGGAGACAAGGCCGAGCTGAAAGTGGCCAGCGGCATCTGCCTGTTCGTCTGTGGCAGCGCGCACTCGATCAACCGTCAACAGGTGGCAGTGCTTAGGGCCGAAAGCGGCCTGAAAGCGATAGATTTCAACCTCGGCGCAGCCGGGGCGTGCGACGGCGGGCGGCATGACTACGCCGACGCGGTTGCTGGGCGTGCCGCCGAAGCAGCGGAGCGAACGGGAGGCGTTATCTTACTCCTGGAGACTTCGGGGTTAGCACCGGTAAGCACCGCCGCCGAACTGCAGGCCGTCACTTCGCGCCAGATCGGCTTGCTGGGGGAGATTGTGCGGCGGCTGGATGAACGTTGCAGGGTGGCGCAGGTCTTCGCAACGGGGGGTGAGACCGCCCGCGCCGTGCTGGATGCGCTCAAAGGGGACTGGCTGCGCCTGGTGGACGAGATCGAACAAGGACTGGGGGTGACACAGATGTTCGGGCATGGTCCCCCTCGCCTGACGGTTACCAAGCCGGGCGGCTTCGGCGACGAGCAGAGCATGGTGCGTGTCTGGAGATGGTTTCGCGCACGGGCAAACCGGAGAGTTTCGGAGTCCGGGCAATAGCCACTATGGCGTAGGGGAACGGATCGACTTCCGGCGCGCCGACTCCAAGAGCACCGAAGGTTGGACCGCCTTTCTGACCGACCTGTGGGAACGGGGTCTGCGGCGCACCGATCGGTGAGAGTACAAGCTGCCGCTGACAGCCACCGACGGGACAGAGGGCCTTGGGAGTCTCTCTGGATCATCTAAGCTCGACTTTCAACGTTATGCGGCGCGGTTCTTGCCGCAGCGGTGCGTCATGACTCTCAGGGCATCGAGGGGCCAGGTTTTTCGCCGACAGAGGGTTATGTCGGGGCCTCCCCAAAGTGCCTCGGCCACGATGTCGGCCCGCGCCGCCGCGAGCATGTCGCTGAAGGGCACACGCGGCTTCTCATACCAGGACGCTCGATGCGGAACTGTTCGGGCTCTTCGACGTGAAGCGCAAACCAAACCACCACCAGCGAGTAGAGCCCCAGAAGAAGCGGCGCCGACCTTTTGACCGCTTTCTCACTCCAGTCGCGCAGGCTG
>PUMJ01000246.1 GCA_003551305.1 Candidatus Brocadiaceae bacterium | reverse complement strand
CGTTTCCGCATCGCCGCGGCATCATACACGGAAAGTATAAGCGATTGCGCGTCGAGCGGCTTCTGAAGAATCTCGCAGAACAGGTCACGGTCATAACGGAGCGCTTCCGGATCTCCCGATATCAAGATAGTCGGAACTTCCGGTTTCGCGTTACTCGCAGCTTCTGCAAGAAGTCTTCCGTCAATTTCCGGCATGTCAAGGTCAGTCACCAATACCGACCACGCAGTCGGCTCGGAGATCAGAAGCTTGTGCGCCTCCACCGAGTCATCCGTTGAGATGACAGTCGCCCCAGATTTTTCGAGCACGGAATCGACAAAATCAGCAATATAACGGGAATCGTCAACAACCAGAACCGTCAGCCCCTTGAGACTAAGCTCCGGCACCCTTCTCCTGACCGTCGATCCCTCGGAACTCCCGTTCACCGTATCAGCGGGCCAGGCGACCGTGAACGTCGTCCCTTCTCCGGGAACACTTTCGATCCACATCGCTGCGTGGTTCTCCCGAAGAATCGTCGCCACGATCGGCAGGCCCAAGCCGGTGCCAGACTCGCCCTTCGTGGTAAAATATCTATCAAACAGCCTCTTCCTATCCTGAGGACCGATGCCGCACCCAGAGTCGGTGATGCTGAAATATGTATAGTTGCGATCGTCACGCAAACGACCGATTTCCGGGCGCCCCACGACCCCCTCCGGCGCTGTTGCCCGCACCGCCAAGGTGATCTGTCCTTCCCCGGGGTCCGTCGCATGCACGGCGTTGATAGCGAGGTTCACAAGCACCTGCAAAGCCTCGGTTTCATTCGCCCAGATATATACTGGTTCCGCAGGAAGCTTGGTGCGGATCGAGTGCGTGGCGATACGCTCAACGCCCAGAAGTTCGACCGCACGGCGCACGAGCCGATTCAAATCCTGCTCAGCGCGAAGCGAACGTGGTCTGCCAAGATGACCCAAAGATTGCACGAGATCCTGCGCCGTCTCCACGCCGCGCTTGATCCGGTCCAGCCCTGCGACGACTTCCGGGTTCTGAATACCCTGATCTTCAAGCACCTCTGCGGACCCTGAGATCACCCCGATCAGATTATTGAGATCATGGGCGACATCACACGCGACATGCGCCATCGTTTCACGCCGATGCGCGAACTCCAACTCATTTCTTAAACGCTCGCGCTCACGCTCCGACTCCACCTCACCGGAGATGTCCCGCGCAAAACACATATGCCCGCCGCCTTCGAGCAAGCTCAGAGAAACCTCTTGAGGAAAAACGGAACCATCCCGTCTGCGCCCGAGAACGCGACCTCGCCAATGACCACTCTTCACGAACCGCTCCCAGTGGTCATCGATAAACTCATTCAGGAACTTCGGATCGCAGAACTCTCTGAAATTGAGCGACTCAACAGCCTGATCCCGTTCCACGCCGAACATTCTACGGTGGGCCCGATTCATGTAGGTGTAATTGCCGGAGGAATCACAAATTGCAATTCCGAACTCCGCCGAATCCATCGCAACCGCACGTTCTTGAATCAAACGCTGATAGGATTCCTTTAGAGAAGTGATATCGACCTGCACGCCCATGAAGCCGACCACCTGTCCGAATTCATTTTCAACGGGCTGGATATCCATTCGTACCCAATATTCTTCTCCGAATCTATCGACATTCATGAACTCTTCCTGCACGGGAACGCGCTCCTTGATTGCTCGCGCCATCCCGGCTATCGACTCTTCAGATGTCTTCGTGGACTGCAGAATTTTTCCCGGAGGCTGCCCCTGAACCTCCCTCAGACTCCAGCCTGTGCGTTTCTCGAACGCAGGATTCACCCACTCGATACGCCCTTCCAGATCGGTCATGATAATCGAATTGGACGTCAGTTCGACCGCTTTGCTTAACAATCCGATCCTGCGACTCTGAGCCTGAGTCTCGGTGACATCCTGTAGCATCAAGACATATCGGGTTGCTTCCGGGCGGTCGCTGCTTTCGAACACTCGCAGCGACAAGAGAATTACTCGTTCGCCAACATCATGCGAATTTCTTACCACGTGTTCGCGAAAAATCTCTCCCTCGCCTTTTTGGCGCTTCATATCCTCGAAATGCTGATAGACTGCCGGCGGCAACGCTTCCGACAGACCCCGGCCCTCCGCGATTCTCATGCCATCCAGGTAGTCCGTTTCAGACCCCTTGGACCAGGAAAGGATGCGTCCCTGGTGATCGACTTCCAGTACAACAGCGGGCAGATTGTTCAATATTGCCCGCAACCTACGTCCCTTTGCGTCGAGCGCCTTCTGGGTGGATAATAACTCTCTTTCTCTCTTATAGCTGATTAATGCGGCACCAATCGAGGTGGCCACCGACGACAACAGACTCAAATCGCTCGGCTGGATGCTTCGAGACGAGTCTGTTACATTGAGCAGCCAGAAGCCAGGGCTTGATGCATCGATAGAGACCGGAACAGCGAGCACGGGACAACGGTCCGGTCCGGCTTTCTTGGCGTCTCCGTTATTGCAGGCAACAAACTCGCGGGCCGCATCGAGGATAACTGCACCCTGCAATTGGCCCTGAGACTTCAATCGGTTCCAATTCTCACTGTTGATCCAGTCATCATTCTCTCCACTATACAGAGGGGAGATCCATCGATGAGTCACTTGATAGTCACACTCATCCGCTTTCATGATGATCGCGGATTGTCGCGCACCGACCAATTGGGAAGCTCGCTCGATAGCGTCTCGGATTGCGTAATTCGTGGAAGCCGGATCCACGTTTGCCAATGCAGCGTTGATCTCGATCACTGTCTGATGCTTGTACAAGAGTTCATCTTGGTCTGCACTTTCTGATTCGATCGGGGAGGCGGGCGAATTATTATCGATGTTCGCCGTTGAGTTGTTCCCTTGATTGAGAGTGCGTGCAGCTTCAACGTTTCTGCGGCTCAACCGAATGCGATCAAGGTGGCTGGTGAGCTGAACAGCGATGCTCTGAAGAATCGCCATGTGCTGGCGAAGGAATTTATCTTCGTCGGCGGCCAGCGCGACGATCGAGAACCGCTCTCCATCACCTGCCGCTGCAGGCACGCTGAGGAGTGATCGGAAATCGCCTGCGCGCGCGGGCACGCGATCACTCCATGGAACTCCTGTGAGATTGATAATTCGACGCGGTACCGACAGCACATCGCATGCATCGCGCCAGATCTCCCTCCCGAGCTTCGCATCTGTGCTCGCAAGGGCCCTCATAGTCGCTGAGTCGCTGCGCTGTAAAAGCACGACGGCGTCGGCATCAAGATGCCGCCGGCATATTTCCACCAGATGGTCCGCCATCGCGACAAGACCTCCCGGATTTGTGAGTGCGCTCACGACATCGAGGACGGCTGCCGCACGGGCATTCCTGGATTTCATCGTACGCAGATCACGTTCTCGATCGATCAGCTTGTCGGACAGTGAAAACGTCGGATCGCTCATGGATCCATACCCCATAGGCGGGCGTTGCCAAATGTCGTGCAGGAGATCATGAGGTTTCCATGACCTGCGGTTCCATCCAGCATCTCTCCCTGCTCACCGAAACTCAGCACACCCAGAAAAGGGGCATCGCCGAGCGCATTTGTTATCTGACGGCATACTTCGTTCATTGACTCTCGCATGGCCATCATCGTGCCTCCACAGAACACGACGAGGGCACCGGCCGCGGGACTCTCGAGATCGTCAATGCAGGTTTTCGCAAGATCGCCTGTCACACGAACAAGGGTGTCAGGAGCCCCATTCATGAGGCGAAGCTCATCCCCGTTCTCAATGGTGCAGAAGAACTCGATGCTGCCATCCGGCTGGACCAGAGCCGGATGTGCCAGAAGATAGAACGGCACATCGTCGTGCGTGGCGATCACGCGTCCCAACGGCGCCATCGCCGTCTTTGACAGCACGGAGTCCTGACCGCTGGAAGGGATTTCGAACGGAGCCCCCCCGACCCATTCTGCATAGACCGACGCGGCGGGCCGGTCATCAATGAAACCGAGTTTGCGACCCTCTGCGGCGGTGGCCCGTCCGCCATACTGCGTCGACGCGTATCCGCTATCGAATCTTGAGGTCAAGCGCACGGTCGGGAACAACACTGAGACAACGACCGAGTCCGTTGCAGTTCCGTCTTTATCGAACTGTGACCAGTTTCCTGTAACGTCGTTGTCGGCCGAGCTTGCACCGACAATAAGCGTGGCATGCCCGACAACATCCCGTATGCCGTCAAGAACGGCTTCTTCATGGCCCGGGGCTGACGTCAACCACACCAGTTCCGGCGCCTCGCCGACCCGACCCGCATTCTCCAAGGCTGTGCGTGTTGCGGCGGCTGCCGCCTGACGCGGATTCGATAAGAACCGAGACCGCCCGGTGCCGTAGGCGCCGCCGGAATCCCAAATCGCAAGGGCCCCAACCGAATCACCGGTGTCAATCAGCGCCCCCTGATGTGTCAGAACGCCGAGGCAGCTGGAGCTTCCATGCAGCTGCGCGCCTGCGAACACCTCCCGTGCGCAATTGTGGAGGTCTTCGACCGGACGGTCAGCGCCGTAAGCCAGGAGCAATAGATCCGGTGCGCTGCCCCGCCCGTCCGGACATAGCGTGCTGAAGATCTCCTGCACCGCCTGCCGCGTGTCGCGCCGCGCGCTGTTGGCGGTGTTTATCGTGAAGCCCGTTGAACTTCGCGACCGCGCTGTCACTTCGCCGAACGCATCTGAAGCCTCGTGCCCGGAACATCCGCGCTCGGAAACACGGGGCCGCGAATTCCGTCGCAGATCGGTTTGAAACGTCGTCGGTCCAAGTGAATCAGATAAGCCCATAATCCTGTGCCTTGATAACGGCTTGCGTTCGGTTTCGCACCCCGAGCTTGCGGCAGATAGACTTCATATCCATCTTGACAATTACCTCCGTGGTCTCGATCTGCCGCGCGATCTCCTTATTCTGGAGTCCTTCAGACAGAAAGGTGAGGACCTGCATCTCGCGACGTTTCAGACCGAATGCGGTGTCGTCTCCACTTGCCAACCTCAAGGTGAGATCGGACGGGACGAACACCTCTCCCTCCGCAATGAAACGAATTGCGTGCTCAAGCATCTGGCTTGACAGAGTCTTTGGGATGAACCCGGCTGCGCCTTCAGCAAGGGCCCGCTCAACAATAGGGCTTCCCGCCACTCCTGAAAACAATGCTACGCCACCGTTATTCGCATGTCGCAAGGCACGGAATGCATTCAAACCCTCGACCGCCGGGATCCTGTAGTCAAGCAACACCACGCTATATCGCCCGTGCTCTTCAATTCGATCAAGAGCTTCGCGCTCGGAGCTCGCCAGATCAACGGCGATATTTTCCTTGCCGTTCAGTTTTGCTGCAACCGTTTCGGACAAAAGCAGATGATCATCGACAATGAGAACATCAATCCTGCTGCCCGTCATGGGGTGTCCGGTCTCCGACATGCTCTCTCATTCTTCTGCCAACCATCTCTGGTTACTACTCACAGGTCAAAGGGGATGGCAATATCTCTTCAGGGCACCTCGATTTTTGACTTTTCCTGGTCGCGCAGAGCAGCCTCGGCGGCTTGAGGCGGGCATCATGCTGCCCGTTGGCCTCGTTGCGTGCGAGGGGGCCTTCGGTGCT
>PUMJ01000082.1 GCA_003551305.1 Candidatus Brocadiaceae bacterium | reverse complement strand
GGCGCCGGCAGGTATGCTCTATGGGCCGGGTTTTTCCCGGTGTCCCTGCCTTTTCTTACGTGAGAAGCAGCCATGCACAAGATTGCCGTGATTCCGGGTGACGGCACCGGGCCCGAGGTTGTCCGCGAAGGGCTAAAGGTGCTGCGGGCCGTCGGTGAACTGGAGGACTTCGCGTTCGAGACCGTCGAATACGACCTCGGCGGTGACCGATACCTCGAGACCGGAGAGGTGCTGCCGGACTCGGCCCTGGAGGAACTACGCACCCTCGACGCCATCTACCTCGGCGCCGTGGGGCACCCGGACGTCGCGCCGGGCATCCTGGAGACGGGCTTGCTGCTGAGGCTGCGGTTCGAGCTGCAGCAGTACATCAACCTCCGCCCCGTCAAACTCTACCCCGGCGTGGACTGCCCGCTGAAGGACAAGGGGCCGGAGGAGATCGACTTCGTGGTGGTGCGCGAGAACAACGAGGGCCTCTACACCGGCAGCGGCGGCTTCACCTACAGGGGCACCCCCAACGAGGTGGCCATCCAGGAGATGGTCAACACGCGGTTCGGCGTGGAGCGCTGCCTGCGCTACGCCTTCGACTACTGCCGGCGCCGCGATGACAAGAAGATGCTGACCCTCTGCGCGAAGACCAACGTGCTGACCTTCGCCCATGACCTGTGGTGGCGCGCCTTCCAGGAAGTGGGGGAGGAATACCCCGACATCCGGCGCGACTATGCCCACGTGGACGCCACCTGCATGTGGATGGTGAAGAACCCGGAGTGGTTCGACACCATCGTGACGTGCAACATGTTCGGCGACATCATCACGGACCTCGGCGCGATGATCCAGGGCGGTATGGGCATCGCGGCCGGCGGCAACATCAACCCCGAGGGCGTGAGCATGTTCGAGCCCATCGGCGGCAGCGCGCCGAAGTACACGGGCAAGGGCGTGATCAACCCGCTGGCCGCCATCTGCGCCGCCGCCATGATGCTCGAGCAACTGGGCGAGCACGCGGCCGCGGAGCGCCTCGAAAAGGCCGTCATGCACGTCACCGGCGAGAAGCTGAAGAGCATGGCCGCCGGCAAGATGGGCTACTCGACGCAGGAGGTGGGCGACCTGGTGGTCGAGGCGCTCGGCTGAGCCGAGGGCAGGGTGAGAGTTGCCCGCTGCCGGGGGATGCCCGGCCGGCGCCCTGCGGTGCTCACCGCGGCCGAGAGATGAAGAACGGAGTGGGCATGGCTGAGATTGCCGACAGTTTCAGGCGCCAGTGCTCGGACTCCCCCGGCAGCATGGTCGGCGCACTGGTGGACTCGATACCCTATCCGCTGGTCGTGCGGGACATGGAGTACCGGATCGTCCTGGCCAACCGCGCGGCGGGCGAGTTCTACGCGGGCGAGCTGCTGCGCTGCCGCTGCTACGAGGCATCCGGTCTGAAGGAATGCCTCTGCGAGGACTGCCCGGCCGTGGAGGCATTCCGCACAGGCAGCCCTGTCGAGCGGGAGGTCAAGCATCCCGAGACGGGCGATTACCTCATCATCGGCGTCTACCCGATGCACGACCCGGACGGCTTCCCCTGCGGCGTTATCGAGGCCGTCCGCGACGTGACGGAGGACCGCCGCCGGGAAGCGCGGATAAGCAGCCTGCTCAACCAGGTGACCGCCAAGAACCGGGAACTGACCGAGTGGCGCCGCAGCTTCCAGCACGAACTCAGGGTCGCCCGAGAGGTGCAGGAGCGGCTCGTGCCCACGGCGCCGATGTGCGTTGAGGGGGTCTGTTTCGACGTGCTCTACCGCCCCTGCGGTGAAGTGGGAGGTGATCTGTTTGACGTGCTGCCGCTGGATAACGGGCGGGTGGGCATGCTGGTAGCGGACGCGGCCGGCCACGGCGTGGGCGCAGGGCTGGTGGCCGTGATGGTGAGGATGGTGGCCCGCTCCTACGGCGTGAACCAGGCGGACCCGGCGGCCATGCTGGTGACCATGAACGAGGAGCTTGTGGGGGTGGTGCCGCCGGAGCAGTTCGCGACGGGCTTCTACGCGGTCTGCGAACCGGGGGCGCGGCGCCTGACCTATGCCGCCGCAGGGCATCCGGCCCCGATGCTGCTGCGGAAGGAGGGCGGGGGTGTCGAGCGCCTGGAGGAGGGCGGCCTGCCGCTGGGGAGCCTCAAAGACGCCGGTTTCGAGCCCCGGGAGATCGAGTTCGGCCCCGGCGACAAGCTGTTGCTCTATACGGACGGTGTGCTGGACGTGGCCGGCCCGCAGGGGCAGATGCTGGGGGCCGAGAGGCTGGCGGGCGCGGCAGCGGAGCACGCCGATCAGAACGGCCCCGATTTCCTGGAATCCGTCATCGGCGCCGTCGAAGGGTTCGCCGACGGCCGCCCCGACGACGACATCACCATCGCGTTGGTGGAATTCGTCGGCGACCAGCAGCGGGAGCAGAATTGGCGCAACAGGGCCGGCAACCGCCGTTGAAACGCCGGCGCGCTCGGCTATAATCTTTGCAGCAGCCGCTGAGGACCGGTAGACCCATAGCCGCGGGGACCCGACGCATGCCGCAGGCCGGAGACAGCGTCATCAGCATTCGCGACTTCGGGCGGGACGAGATACTCCAGGTGCTCGCCGCCGCCGCCCGCATGGAGGAATGCGGTCACTTCGGGCTGCTGGAGGGCTGCGTGCTGGCCACGGTGTTCCTCGAGCCCTCCACCCGTACGCGGCTCAGCTTTGCCTCCGCGATGATGAAGCTGGGGGGGCAGGTGCTGGACTTCGGTGAGCCCGAGCAGTCCTCCTTCAAGAAGGGCGAGTCCCTCAGCGACGCCGTGCGCATCGTCGGGGGTTACTGCGACGTCATCGCGCTGCGACATCCCTGGGAGGGGGCGGCGCGGCTGGCGGCGCAGATCGCAGGCGTGCCCGTCATCAACGCCGGCGACGGCGCCAACCAGCACCCCACCCAGACGTTCCTGGACCTCTACACCATCCAGAAGGTCAAAGGGCAGGTGGACGGGCTGACCGTCGGTTTTGTGGGGGATCTGAAGTACGGGCGGACCGTGCATTCGCTGGTGACGGCCCTGAGCCGTTTTGACTGCGAGCAGGTCTTCGTGGCCCCGCCCAGCCTGGCGATGCCGGAGGGGCTGCTCGCCGAGCTCCAGCAGGGCGGCGTCAGCTACAGCCAGTCGGAAGAGCTGGCCGAAGTGCTGCCCGGGCTCGACATCCTTTACTGCACTCGCATCCAGCAGGAGCGCTTCGCCGACAGCCTCGAATACGAGCGCGTCAAAGGCGCCTACCGCCTCGACCGCACCCTGCTGCGGGACAGCGGAGCCCGGGAGTCGTTGCGCATCATGCATCCACTGCCCCGTGTTGACGAGCTGGCGCCGGATATTGACGACACGCCGCACGCCGTCTACTTCGAGCAGGCCCGCAACGGCGTCCCCGTCCGGCAGGCCCTGCTGGCCTTAGTGTTGGGGAAGGTGTGACCGATGGCAGCCGAAGAGAAGGACCGTCCACAGCTCTCCGTTACCGCCATACGCAACGGCACCGTCATTGACCACATCCGCAACGAGGCCACCTTCAAAGTGGCCGACATCCTGCGCCTGGACCGTGAGGAAGAGGTCGTGCTGGTGGGCATGAACCTGCCCAGCGGGAAGGTGGGACGCAAGGGGCTGATCAAGGTCGAGAGCCGTGAGCTCACCCCTGACGAGGTCAACAAGATAGCGCTCATCGCTCCGGACGCGACCCTGAACATCATCAAGGACTACGCGGTCGTGGGGAAACGGCACGTGGAACTGCCGGACTCGGTCGAGGAGATCGTCCGCTGCATCAACCCCGACTGCGTGACCAACAAGCAGGATGTGCCCAGCCGCTTCGACGTCATTCGCAGCACGCCGCCCTCGCTGAGGTGCGCTTACTGCGAGCGGACGATGCGCAGCGGGGACTTCGTGCTGCGGTAGCGCCGCCTCCTGCCTCCCAGCGCGAGTTGGGCATCGTTTTCCTGACCTTGTGGCGCCCGTTCAGGGCGCGGGTTGCCGAAGGCGTTCAGGAACCCCGGGCTGCGCCCGGGGCTGCCGCCTACCTTCGCTTGCCCACGGAGATTCCGGGAGGTAGAATAATAAGACTATGCATACTCTGCTCTCGGCCGTACATCCCGTCTGGATTCTGCTCATGGCCGCCGCCCTCGAGGCGCTCACGTGCCTGCTGAGGTTCGGCCTGAAGATGCGTTCTGTGCGCCATACGCGGGGGCTGGCGCCTTTCACGGGGGGGTGGCGCATCCATCACGGGTACGTCGGCGTGGTCATGGCGGTCGCCGGCACCCTCTGGCTTTCCGGGCCGGCGCCCTGGCGCACGTGGGTCCTCTATGCGGGCGTGGCGCTGCTGGTCTCTGACCTCGTCCACCACTTCGGCGTGCTCTGGCCGCTTTTCGGCTCCCCCCAGTTCGACCTCCGATACCCCGAGGAGGACTGAGCCGCCGGCCGCAGCTTCAGAATTCGATCCGGAACGTCGGGTCATCCATCCGCCACCTCTCGTCGCCCTCGGAACCGCCGGTGTCCTGCAGGTTGCTGCCGACCGAGTACACGATCCCCCTGTCCGGTGAATAGCGCAGGGGTTCACCGTCGAACGGGTCGGCGGGGACGGCCGGGAGGTATTCCGGGACGAGGTCCTCCAGGGACTGCGGCAGGTGGCCGGTGCGGGCCCGGTGCGCCTTCAACGCCAGCATCACACGTAGCGCGCTGATGTTCAGCCTATCATTGCACTTCTGCTCAAGGAGGCGTTCCGTGGCCGGGAGGCGCAGCGCGATCAGCATGTGCCCGACGGGGTTGCCCGTCCACAGAAGGCGCGCCGTATGTGCCGGACCGCTGCCTTCCGGCAGAGCGGGGAGTTCGGGCATTTCGGTTTCGGCCCACGTACGCGGGACGTTGCCTATAGAGCTGCGGATATGGTCGGCCACCATGCGGAGGGTCCGGTTCGGCTTGTAGACGAACCCCCTGAGAGGCGTCTTGGCCCAGCCCCCGTAGCCCGAAAGACCCGGCCCTGCATCGTCACCGTTGAGTTTGCCACGGGCCACGTCTTCGATAACCTGGGCGAAAAACGCGTACTCTACACGGAAGGTGTCTTGCAGGCCGTCCTTGCTGCGCTCGTAGCGTTCCAGTTCCCGGGCGAACTCAACAAGCGCCTCGGGCTCGAGCTCCGATGCCGGCAGCAGTCGCAGCCAGGTTTCGGTGCCGATGTGCCTGACGGTGACGCCCGTAAGGTAGCAGATCAGCGGGCCACGGGAGTTCTGAAGCAAGTGGCCCGTTCGGACGGTCCTGAGCAGTTCGTCAAAAGCCGCTTGATGCTCCCCGCGGCGGTGGAGGCTCATGGCATGGATGGTCGCCGCCCGCGCTATGGTGCGCATCTCCTTCAGTTCGGGCAACTCAGCGTCCAGCCAACGTTCCGGGACGGGCATGACCGATTCGGACTGCCGCACCCCGAGGCGCCAGACCTCCATGGCTTCCGCGTTCCGCTCCAGCCAGTGCTCGACAAGGTCCTCGTCCCACTCCTCCTCATCCCGGGCAGCCCAGAAACGGTCTTCCTCGAGAGAGGCGAACTCCGGCCAGTCTGTTTTCTCGGTCGCCCTCGCGAAATAGGTCCAGGCGTTCTGGTCCTGCGG
>PUMJ01000030.1 GCA_003551305.1 Candidatus Brocadiaceae bacterium | reverse complement strand
GTGAGGCGGCGCGTCACGCGGTAGCGATGCCACTTCTTGCGCAGCTTCTTCTGAAACCGGTCGAAGCGGCCCCAGGCGATGTCTTCGCCGTGGTCGCCGGTCAACACAATGAGGGTGTTGGGCGGCAAGACCTCCAGGAGCCGGGCCAGATAGCGGTCCGTGCTGGCCAGCGCCCTTCCGTAGTGGGTGCGCGCGCAGCCGTCGTTGTCGCACTCGGGCAACACCTTGCGGCTCTTGTGCAGCGACCACAGGTGCAACAGCACGAACCACGGTCGCGCGGGCAGTTCCTGCATCCGCTGCAGAAGGCCTTCACCCCAGGAGGTGTGGATGTGCTGGTCCCTGCTGCGGAAGAAGTACTCGTCGAAGCCGCGGTCCAGACCGACTTCCGGGCCCAGGGGCCCGCTCACCTCGGCCCGCGTGTGGTAGCCCGCCCGGGAGAGCAGCAGGGGCAGCGCGACTACGCCATCGGCCACGCGATAGCCAGAATGGCTTCGCACCCCGTGTTCGAACGGGTAGAGCCCCGTCAGCAGACTCGCAACACAGGGCGTGGTGGTAGCAGCGGAGGCGATAGCATTGACGAAGGAGAAGCCCTCTGACCGGAGCGCATCCAACGTGGGCGTGACAGCGAGGTCGCTCTCGTAGGCAAAATCCGCCCGCAAACAGTCCACCACGATGAGGAGGATGTTGGGGCTTTCAGTGGCGTTCATCCTGTGTCCTCACAAAGCGGCCTCACCGGCGCGGTTCCGCGCTGGATGTGGACGAGGGGACAAGCCCCCGGCGCGGCGAGCAACCCGGCTGCAGGCCGTTCAACACTCCTCCCTGAGTTCGTGCGCTATCTCCTTGAGTTCCCGGGCATTGATCTTCTCAAGCGGCTTGCCGCGCTGCCCGACCTTCTCATTGAACCGGAGGGTCGTCTCGACCATTCGCTCGTGGGTTTCCTCGGAGCCACCGCACAGGTAGAAGTTATCCCCGCGCGTGATGCGGGTGTGGCCGTCGTCGTTGTCGAGCCCCACGCCCAGAAGGCCGCGGATCCTCAGAGGTTTCTCGTCCTGCGGCATGCCTGTCATGCGTGCTCCCGGGAAGATGTTGCGCCAGCGTGAGCCCATCATACAGCGGGGGCCGGCGAAGTGTCAAAACGGTCACAGCGCCTATCATAGCTCTCGGAAGTAGAAGACCTGCCGGCCCACTTCCTCGAAACCGAGGGATGGATAGAGACGACGGCCTTTGTAGTTCTGCTCCAGGGTCTCGATGCGGGCGTAGCGCATGCCGCACTCGCGGAAGTGCTCGAGCGCCTTCTCCAGCAGACTCCGGCCGATGCCCCTGCCCTGGTAGTCAGGGTCCACCGCCATGTTGGCCACGTGCCCGATGCCGGTACTGCGGTAGATGCGTCCGCAGACGTAGCCGACCACTTCGCCGCCAATTTCGGCCACGAAGGCGTGTTCCGCGTTCTGCCGCAGGTCGTAGTCAACGCCGGCGCGTTTGCGGTCCCGCCAGGTGGTGCCGGCCAGTTGGCCGAAGCGCTCCTCGATGTTGCTGTCCAGGCAGAACCCGCCGAAGCTCTCTTCGGTGATGCGCAGCACGGCCTTCCGGTCGCGGCGTTTGCATCTGCGGATAACGGGTGCGGACACGCCTCAGCCTCCCCTGCGGCGTCACGCTGCAACTACCGAGGCCGTCCGATCCGGCGCCGCGAGGTGTGGGCCGCACTCAGGCGCTCGGACGAGAGGGACATGGTCGGTTCGCGCCGCTGAAATTCAGTCCGCCTGGCGCACCTCAACCGGTTCACCGGCCCGGTGTTTGGCGATGCCCTGCCAGTCCACCATGCTGCCGACGGGGTTTACAGGAGATGCCGGCACGATCACATCCTCACTTTCGCTCATCGGCGTCTTCCCGTAGAACAGGCATAGGCAGTTTCCGCTCGGCCAGAAGGCCACGTCGCCCTTCTGCACGGTGGGGACGGCGTTCTCCGGGGCGGCATCTACGGGCGTGTCAAAATATATCTCATCCCCCCAGGTCTTGGCGGTGGACCGGAAGGGCAGAGCCTCCAGGATAGCCGTCACTGTCTCCGGTGCGCTCCGGGGGTCCAGCTCGACGGGGTACTCGTCATCGCCTACCTGAACAACTATCTTCGGCATGGCGGTGGTCTCCTCTTGCGGCAGTGCTCCTGACTATGCGGCCGTCTGTACGCAGGGCCGCAGCTTCTTGCACCCCGTACCGGCGGCAGGGTTCAACGCGACGGGCAGCCCGGGGCGCCACATTGTCAGGTATCGCCTGGCGCGACGGAGCGGAAAGGTCGCTTTCAACAGCAGGCTTCATGCCGGTCCGGGCAGCGGAAAGCATGCTCTGGCGGCCTTCCCTACGCAACCATCTCCCGGGCGAGGTCCACGGCCGAGGCGGCGTCGGCCGCGTAGCCGTCGGCGCCGATCTCATCCGCGTAGTCCTGGGTGATGGGGGCCCCGCCTATCATCGTCCTCACCTCGATACCCGCCTCTTTGACCGCTTCGATAACCGTGCCCATCTGGGGCATGGTTGTGGTCAGCAGGGCGGAGAGAGCCAGGATCTGGGCTTCGTTCTCCTGGAGCAACTCCACGAACCTCTCTGCCGGCACGTCAATGCCGGCGTCGATTACCTCGAACCCACCGCCTTTGAGCATCATGCCGACCAGGTTCTTGCCGATGTCATGCAGGTCACCCTTGACGGTGCCCAGCACGACCACGCCGGCCGGTTTGACGCCACTCTCGGCCAGGGCGGGGGCCAGCACTTCCATGCCGGCGTTCATCGCCCGGGCGGCGATCAGAACCTCAGGGACGTAGAATTCATTGTTCTTGAACCTGCGGCCGACCACATCCATGCCCGCAACAAGGCCTTCGTTGAGGACTTGCTGGGCGTCCGCGCCATCGTCCATGGCCTGCTGGACCAGCCCTACTACGGTGTCGCGGTCTCCCTTGATGAGCGCTTCGGCAATCGCTTCCATGTCAGCCATCGTCCGGCCTCCGTCGTTGGTAGAGAATCAAAGGCGGGTTGCAGGTGTCTCCCCGCAATGTCCGGAAACTGTGGAATAGTCTTACAGGGAATCCAGGGGCCTGTCAAAGGCATTGCGGCCCCGGTTCGGGAAACGTCACTCCCCGGGGAGGGCCGGCGGGGGCTCCCCCGGCTCGGGCAGGAAGTCCAGCGGCGGGAGTTCCGGCGGCGCCTCGATGTCCGCGGGGTCCTCGATGAGCGGTTCCGGCGGCTCCTCGGGCTCGGGGGGGAGGGTCAGCAGGTCTGCTCTCTCGACGGCGGCCAGCCGCACCCGGGCCATGTCGCGCACGCGTTCGGGGAGGTCGCTGTCGAGGATCTGACGGTAATTGTCGGCCGCTCGGTCGGGTTCCAGGTTCAGCTCCCGGCAGCGCCCGGCATCGAGCAGAAAGAGCCGGCGTTGCTTTGCGGCAAGCTCTTCATAGACGGCCGCGGCCTCGCCGTAGGCGCCGCTCTGCTCCAGCACGGCGGCGTAAGCGGACCTGGCCATCTCGGCCGCCGGGGAGCCGCTGTGCGCGGTCAGCAACCGGCGATACGTGACCAGGGCCTCCTCCCACTCTCCCTGATCGGCCTGCAGCGCTCCGAGCCTCGGGAGCGCCCACGGCCTCAGCTGGCGGTTCCTCACGGTCTCTACGACCTCCCGGGCGGCCGCTATTGCCTCGGCGCGGATGTTGGAGGCTTCCTCGTCCGGCACCATCACCAGCTGGGCGGTATCGGGCAGCAGGCTCAACGTGAGCCACGCCTCCTGCATCTCAGCCCGGCGAAGATCCAGGTAGTGCCTGACGCCCACCACTGCCACCACGACGAAGGCAACGGCGAGCGCCACGGCAACGGCGTTGTTCCAGAGAAACCCCTTCAACTGGCTCAACCGCTCCAGGAGCTTCTCGTGTTCGACGTGCGTTTCCTGTGTGGATTCGCCGCGCATGCAATACCGGGGGGAATGAGGTGATGATATGGAGATTATACGGCAACCACTGCGGTTTTTCAAACTACCGGGGTTACTTTGCCAGGACATGGTACCCACCCACCGGGAGGTTCTGATCGTGTGGGTTCAGTGGGGTCGCGCCGGCTCCAACGCCGGCCCGTCGTTAGTGCGGGGGGGATGAATCGCTGAGCGGCCCCGACCCGTGCGCAAGCCCTGCCGGGGTCCGGCCCGAGGGAAGGGGCGGGCGTCCCCCTCAGACATCAGCCGGCCCATAACGGCGAAACCACCGGCCGAACGTCAACAGGCACATCAGCAGCCGCGGCCGGTTGCGCCGGCCGGTTACGTGCTGGCGCACCAGCCGGTCAAGGGCGGCCCCGTCAAAAACGTCCGGGGGGAAGCAGCGTTCGTCCCGCAGCGTCTCCTCCAGCGCATCCCGCAGGGGGGGCATGCGCAGCAGCGCGCTCCTGTCCGGCCAGCTCTCGTTGGTGGCCCACGGCGGCAGCGTTCCGAACCTGCGCCGCAGGCGCACCCACCCTGCCGTCCCCATCTGTGCCGCCCAGGCTGCGGGTTCGGGAAAGTCGAAGCGCATGCCCGTGTTGGCGTTGGGGATGGCGTAGAGCTGCGGCGCCACCCGCCGAAGCGCGCCCAACAGCGCCCGGCCCCCCATGCGGAAGCGCACCGGAATGCGCAGGGCATGCTCAAGCAGTTCGGCATCCAAGCAGAGGCTGCGGTACTCGGTCCAGGGCCGCACGCACGTCATGTTCAGGAAGCTGCCCGCCCGTCCGAGGCTGTGCCAGCCGCCGAAGTGCTCCAGCAAGTGTTCCGGGACGTCAGTGTCCGCGTCCTCGAGCTGTGTGCGGATGGTGGCCCGGACGATGTCGCTGTAGCGGCTGCGCCAGGGCTCGCGCAGCACCGTCCAAGGACGGGCGGCGTGGATGCTCTTGCCGGGCAGGGCCAGAATCCGCTTCTCGATGGAACGCCCATCGCGCCGGCCGGCCAGCGGCACGGGCACGGGCACTCCCCTGGCCCTCACCACGCGCCGCCAGTAGTAGCCTTTCAGCACCTCGTCCGTCAGGACCTCGTTGAACATCACCTCGCAGTCGCGCGCCACCGGCCCGAGCTGCCCCAGGAAGTGGCAATGGTCGAAGCGCGCCATTCCGTCGGAAAGCTCCACCGCCTCGTCCAACAGGCGGGCGTAATGCCCGGGGGCACGCCGCAGCAGCACGTGCCGCCACCCGGCGGCCCGCGCGACCCGGCGCGCGGTCGCGACTTCGCGGTTCAGCCGGTCGCCGGAGGTGTACGCCGTCATCGGCCTGCGCGCCACGCCGGCCACCACGCGCGAATCCAGGCCGCCGCTCAGCATCAGCCCCCGGGGCCGGTCGTCCGCCGTGGCGCGGACCCCCACCCGCTGCAGCACCTCCGCCAGTCGCCCGACGTGCTCCTCCAGCGAGCCCTCCTCCGGCTTGTAGCGAGGCCGCCAGTAGCGCTCGAGGCGGATGCGCCCGTCCCGGTGCCACAGCATTTGGCCGGGCAGCAGCGCCTGCACCTGCCGGAACCAGGTATTCCTCGACTGCACGTGCTGGAACGTGAGGAACTGCGCCAGCGCCGTCATGTCCAGCCGCAGCCCGGGCAGGGCCCCCGATGCGGCCAGAGCGTTAACAGCCCGTTGAAAAAGCCGTGGTCTGAGCGGCACTCCCAATTCGGGCTCGTCCTGCCCCCCGAAGCTGGGTGTTTGCGAAAAAGCGCTCAATTTGGAGCCTCGCCCCGTGGATGAG
>PUMJ01000188.1 GCA_003551305.1 Candidatus Brocadiaceae bacterium | reverse complement strand
TGGGGTACGACCTGCTGGTTTTCGGGCCGGGCGAGCAGAACATGCCCCTGGTGCATGCCACCGAAGGGTTGGCGGAGAAACGGGTGGATGCCCTCGTGGTGCCACACCTGCCCGGCCGCGCGATAACGCGGGAACGGAGCCGCCGGTGGCCGCTCGTGCTCGTCGAGTCAGAAGCCGGACACGGCTACCCGGCGGTCAACCTGGCGCCGGAGCCGGGCCTGAAGGCCGCGGTGGACCACCTGACGGAACTCGGGCACCGCAAGATTCTCTGGCTCGGTGTGAGAGCTCCTGAACCAGGCTGGCAAGAGCAGCGCCTGTCGGCGCTCCGTCGGGCGGCGGCATTACGGGGGATCGAGCTTGCTGAATGCCTGTTGGGGTCCAGTGCGTTGCTTGGCGGGCCTGTGGAGAAGCGCATTGAGCGGTTGCTGGGTGCTCTCAGGTCCGACTTACCGCCACTCCGGGATGTCACGGCGGTGTGCTGCTGCAACGATGTGATGGGTCTGGCTCTTTGCGCGACCCTCAATGAACGTGGTAAGCGGGTGCCCGCTGATGTGTCGGTGGTCGGGTTTGATGACCTTATTGCTTCCTTCGCCATTCCGGCCATGACAACCGTCAGCCACATGCTGCCTCACCTCGGCGCCCGCGCTGTGGACCTGGCTGCCGAGATCATCGAAAAGGGCATCCAGCATCCGCATCAGGCAGAAGTGACGGTGAGCGCGGAACTGGTGGTGCGAAAGAGCACGTGCAGGGCGCGGTGATGAACGCCTGCCGGTGGTGTCGCCTGGCAGCGGCGCCAGACGTGCCGGTGGCGGCCGCTGTAAATGTGTAACTATACATGAAGGGAGGTCCACAGGTGAGCGGTTCAAGTCTGTGTGGGGTTCTGACGTTCGGTTTGCTATTGTCTCTGGCACTACCCGCTGCCCGAGCCGGGCAGAACGCCGCACGGGCGGGAGAACTGATAGTGGAACGGCCGACGCCGATCTCGCTCGGATTCGAGTGGCGCATTGAAGGCGACGCGAACGGCAACGCCTCCGCCAGGGTGCTCTACCGCCGAGCCGGTGCCGGCGAGTGGCGCGAACACCTGCCCCTTTTCCGGATAGGTATGGGGGCGAAGGTCCCCCACGGGATGATGGCCAACTGGCCGCTCTACGCTGTGCCGGACGCCGTGGCCGGCAGCATAATGGACCTGGAGCCGGGAACGGAATACGAGGTGAGGCTTGAGTTGACGGACCCCGACGGCGTCAGTGGGGACACCGTGAAGGAGTTGACTCTTAGTACGCGGGCGGAGCCGACGGTGCCCGACGCGAGCGAGGCTACCGAGGTCCGGCACGTGTATCCGCCCGACTCCACGGGGGAGAAGGAGACACCGCACTACCTGAACATCATGCACGCGGTGAACGGATACAGGCCCCTTTGTGATGTCTACATGACGGTTCACCCGAACGCCGCCCCACCGGGCACGCTCATCAAGGTGCATCCCGGTGTCCACACCTACGACCGACACAAGTATTGGGATTTCGAGAATCGCCGGCCCCAACCCAACTACTGGCTGCACGGCACCATAACGCTCGTGGCCAGCGGCACCGCCGCGAAGCCCATCTACATCGTGGGCGTGGGAGACGGTGAGGTGATAATCGACGGCGACGGCGCCCACACCCTGTTCAACCTGCGCTCTGCCGACCACCTGCACTTTGGGAATCTGACCATCCGCAACACCGACATCGCCTTTCATGGTGGGTGGCAGGGTCTGCGGGGCGGCGGTACAAGAGGTCTGACGGTCAAGAACTGCTGGATAGAAGGCGTGGTCTACGGCATACTCGCCCAGGACGGCGCGAGCAAGGACTTCTACATAGCGGACAACGTCATCCTGGGTCGCAACAACCCCGACCGCATCAAGCCTTTTGGGCGGAGCAAGGCCGGCTATGCGGTCAACATCGCTGGCCAGGGGCACGCCGTGTGCCATAATTACGTGGCACACTTCTGGGATGGCATCAACGTGTTCACCGGAAGCCTGAGCGACCCCGCCACGGGGCAGCACAGCCGGGCCATAGACTTCTACAACAACGAGATTCACAACTGCAGGGACCAGTTCATCGAAACGGACGGGGGCTATGCCAATATTCGCATCCTGCGCAACCGCATGTTCAACTGTCCGAGCCAACCGGTCTCCGTACAGCCCGTTCACGCCGGCCCCGTCTACTGGATCCGCAACGTGTTGTGGAACGCCCACGGCGGGCGGTTGATGATGAAGACCGACAAGGGCACGCAAGCATACGTGTTCCTGCACAACACATCATCCACCCATATGACCATGCCGACGAATGTGGACTGGTCCGGCGAGCAGACCGCCTGGCTCATCCGTAACAACATCTCCATCGGGCCCGCAGGCCGGCCGAACTGGCCTGTGGTGCAGTACGGCGAGCGCCTGGTGCCCGAGCGCCAGGTGGTAAGCCACAATGCCTTCCACCGCGAAGCTGACGGACCCTGGGCCGTCGGCTGGGGGGATTCGAGGGTGGAGCACGCTTCGCTGGAAGAGCTACGCGAGGCAACAGAGTACGAAGAAGGCAGCCTGTTGGTGGACTATGGCGTGTTCGTGCACGGGCCGGAGCCCGCAGACCATGCCCGCCCGGGGACAGCTTTCGTGTGGCCTCACCAGGTGGACTTGCGTCTCAGGCAAGACAGTGCTCCCGTTGATGCCGGTGTGCCAATCCCGGGCGTCAACGATGATTTTACGGGTACGGCACCGGACATGGGCGCTTACGAGCGCGACCGCCCTCTGCCCGTCTACGGGCCGCGCGGCGGACCCTACCTTGAACGGCTGAGGAGTCTGCAGGCTGACGAACAGTCGTCCACCCCATAGGTGGCCGGCATGAGGTGATGAAGGCTTTGACAAAGGACGTGGAGGCGAGAGGATGCCAACTGGGGGAATTGCCCGGGTGCTCGGGGCGCTTCTGATCTGTGTTGCGTGTTTGGGGAGGGTCTCATCTGGAGAGGGCGACACCAACCGCAACGCCACGGCCACGGTGGAGTATCGCCGGGTCGGTGATCAGGAATGGCGACAGGCACGCCCGCTGCAGCGCATCGGCGGGCACCATGTGGGACGAGCTGAAGACTGGCTGGACAACCGGGCCCCCCACATGCTGGCCGGGAGCGCCTGGAGGGCTATATGCAGGAGGGCCTGCCAGCCGCAGGCCGGCCCTGGAGTGCGGCGGCTTGCCGCCGCTTTCTCGTCCTGCCGGCTTGCTGGCAGGCGGCGGGGCTTGCCCCGCTTTTATCTGTTCACGGAGCGCTGTTCGACGTCCGGATGTGCTCGTCGACCGAAACGTTCTCCGCCATCCTGCCCGGCGGCGAGCCGCCGGGTATGAGGGCGGCGCCGCGCTCCGCGAGCGCGCAAGGCGCCGCACTCCAGAAATCGCCGTTCGTGCGTGCTGCGCAACTCTACTTCCTCCAGGGCTTTCCAGGATCACCTCTCCACCCCGTCACCCCGGCAGTGTGAGAAAGAAGGATATCGCCACGCCCTGGCGGATGTCGAAGACGTTCTCGTCCGGGCTGCCGTCGGGGCAGCTTTCCCGTTTGAACGAGTTACCGTGCAGGTCGAGGACGTATATCTCGTCGCAGGTCTTCATCAGGCTGCGGCGCATGCCGCGAAAGGTAGGGTTACCGGCGTCGGTGGGGGCGGGCCGGGCGGTGACGTGTGTGTCGTCGCGGCCGGAGTCGGCGGCGAAGCCTCCATCAGCCCGGCGAGGGGACCGTACTAGCTCAGCTTGGTGGCGTCGCCGGGGGAAGCCACCTCGTGCAGCGCGCGGAAGTAGTCCTTCAAGAGGGTCTTCATTGTCATAGGCTACATTGCAACGCGCAGGAGCGGGGCCGTCAAGGGGAGGGTGCCGCTCCGCAGCCGCGGGCTCGCCCGTGGTGAGGGCGCCCTGGCAGCAACGGCTGCCCCGAACTCCCTCAGAGCTGCCAGGACTCCGCTTTAGTCGGACATGTCACCTTTCCGGCGGCCGGCGTGTGATCCGAGCACGGTACGGCGGACGCACAATGCGGACACCGCGCATGGCGACTACGGCTATACTGGCACACGAAGGACGGCAACGGCGGGGGAAGGGGGGAAGGGCAAACGGCGGGCGTGTCGGGTCCGTGGGCGTCCGTGGAAGTCCGTGGCGGCCGCTGCCCGGCCCGGAGGCATGCTCGGTAACCGGTTTGGGCGCTCGCGACCGAACCGTCCGAGGTCTGCGAAACGAATCCATTTGCTCTTTGACAGGCTGACTGTGACCCCGGCCGGACGCACCTGCCCGGGCGGGGAGGTGAGCGAAGGCCAGACGGCAGGGGAGCCTGCTGCGGGTGAAGAGCGGCGGACGCAGGGAAGGCGACGGGAGGAGTGCGCGGAAGTGGTGGGCGCAGCAGGACTTGAACCTGCGACTTCTACCGTGTGAAGGTAGCGCTCTTGCCACTGAGCTATGCGCCCACCGACAGCACTCACTATAGCGTACCTCGCCGGCCCCCGTCAATCGCAGCGGGCCGGACGCAATGATCGCGCGTTGCCCGTCTCAGGCCCGGTTTCATCCCGGCAGGGGGGCGCAGTAGGGGCCCTCGGGCAGGGCGGCCACCACCCCCTCCCGGCCGGCCGCGTCCACAAGTTCCTGCACGGCGGCCTCGACTTCGCCGCGCCCCACGGCATGCCCGTGCACCGACAGCCCGGCCAGCGTCTCGGCGTCCAGCCCGGGGGTTGCGAAGTGCAGGTTTCGCTCTCCCACCTTCTGCAGGGCGCGGGTGTGCATCTGGAACTGCCACTGGTCTTTGACGAAGAAGTCCGGCTCGCGGATGTCGTCCAGGAACTGCCACCACCGGCCAGCGTAGCGCTCCATCAGGGACGCATAGGGGGCGCTGCCGACGCCTTCCGAGCAGCCGCCGAAGGCGACGATCGTGCCGCCCGGGCGGACCGCCGGCAGGCAGGAGACGAAGCCCTTGACGCACTGGTAGAAGGTGGCGTCGAGCGGATAGCCGCCGCTGGAGGTGACGACTACGTCGGCCGGCTGCGTGACAGCGGGGCAGGCGCACTCGGCGGCGAAGCGGCAGGCGGTTTCGTGGGCCTGCTCCAGTTCGCCGGCGAAGGCGCCCACCACCTCCCGTTCCCGGTTCATGACCACGTTGAGGCTGAAGTCCACGCCGACTTGTCGTGCCACGGACAGCGCCTCCAGATGGAGCGGGTTGCCTCTGAGGTTGCCGTTCCTGGCGAGGGGGTCGCCCAGGAACGCGGCGCCGTGGAACTGCCTGACGGTCTCGAAGGCCACCAGGCCCGGGCAGACGGCCTTGCGCCCGCCGGAGAAACCGGCCATGAAGTGCGGCTCGACCAGGCCCGTGATGATGCGGAAGCCCGCCTCCATGAACCGGCGGTTCAGCCGCACCCGGGCCCCGGCGCGGCTCCTGCCCGGCAAGGCGACCAGGTTGGCGTCGTCGGTGGCGTCGTGGTTCAGGACGCGGTACCGGTCGGCGGCCGGGCCCAGCATCTCCCGCTGCTCCTGCGGGGTGGTGGGGCGGTGCATGCCGGTGGCGACCAGGAGCAGTATCTCGTCGCTGCTCACGCCGGCCGATTCGATCTCGTCTATGAACTCGGGCAGAAAGGAGGGGTAGGGGACGGGACGTGTGATGTCCGAGACGACGATGACGACCTCGCCCGGGCGCCGCTTTCGGACGGCCTCTCGCAGGGGCGGCGTGCCCAGGGGCTGGCGGGCTGCCGCCAT
>PUMJ01000044.1 GCA_003551305.1 Candidatus Brocadiaceae bacterium | reverse complement strand
CTGACGGTGACAACCGGTTTGAAGAGATATACGAGGGGCTGTTGGGTCGGTGCGTGACCGTGGCCCCGGAGGACGACATAACCCTCCTGGGCTGCCTTATGCTCTGACGACCCTGCTCCTGCACACTGTGCGGCGTGCGCGGGCACCATGTTACGGTTACGGGCGGCGGCGAGCAGAGGCATGTTGCAACGGGTGATGCGATGGAGGTTGCCTTGAGAGCGCGTTTACTGATGTGCGGACTGGTGGCGGGTGCCTGCCTTGCGGCTTTTGGCCCCGGGACGGGACAGGCATCCGACGCTCAGGTTCGGCCTGCGGCCGTGGCCGGCACGTTCTACCCGGCGGCCCGGCGGGCGCTTTCGGCCCGGCTGCGCGAGATGCTCTACGAGGCGGAGCCCTCGGTGCCCGGGGCCTTACGGGACCAGACCCCGCGCGCGCTCATCGTGCCTCATTCCGATTACGAGCGCAGCGGGCGCACCGCCGCCATGGCCTACAAGCTGCTCGAGGGGACCGCCCGCCCGTCGCGAGTTATCCTGCTCGGCCCGGCGCACCACGCATCGCTGGTCGGCAGGGCCAGCGTCGCGGACTTCGACTCGTACGAGACCCCGCTCGGGGCCGTACCGGTTGACCGGGAGGCCCGCGACCGGCTGGTGGAAAACGGTCCATTCGACAGGACGCGCCAAGCCCACGTCGAGGAGCACGCCCTGGAAGTGCAACTGCCTTTCCTGCAGGCGCTGTGGCCGGCCCCTCCCCCCGTGGTGCCCGTCCTGCTGGGCCAGATGACGGAGGCCGACTCGCGCCGTGCGGCCGCTGCTATAGCCGGCATCATGGAGCCGGATGCCCTGCTCGTCGTAAGTTCCGACTTCACGCACTACGGTCGCGAGTTCGGCTACGCGCCGTTTGACGGCGTCCCGCCGGATGAACTGCCCCGACGCATACGAGAGCTGGATATGCGGGGGGTGCGCTACATCGAAGAGCGAGACCCCCCGGCCTTCCGGGAGTACCTGGCGGCTTACCGCCCCACTATCTGCGGGGCATTGGCCATCAGCATCATGCTGGAAGTGTTTGGCCGAGTGGAGTCCAGCCGCCCTGTTTTCCTGGCGTGGGCCAATAGCGGTGCGATGACGGGCAGCTACGACGGCGCCGTAAGCTACGTGGCGATGGCCGTGTATGCCCCCGAAGCCGGGTTCGACGCCGCGCAGCAAGCCCTGGCGGAAGAAGCGGCCCGGCCGCAGCGACCGCGCCCCGCGCCGCGCCTGACAGCCGAAGAGCAGCGGGCTTTGCTTGATCTGGTTCGCCAGTCCACCCGCAGCCGGGTCACAGGCCGCGACTCTGACCAGCAACCCGAGTTGATGACCGAAACGCTGAGGGATCACCATGGAGTCGTTCTCACCCTGCGCATGAATGGCGGGCTCCGCGCCCAGATGGCACAGATGATGCCGAACGCGCCCCTGTGGGCAACCGTCAGGGACCTGGCCGCCCTGGCGGCCTCCGGCGAGACCGGCTTCCCGCCCGTTGAACGCCATGAACTCGATTCGCTCACCGTGGAACTCGCCGTGCTGGGTTCTCTCCTGGTAGTGAATGACCCGGCTGAGATTGAAATTGGCCGCGACGGTCTCATTGTCAGCCGGGCAGGCCGGCGAGGCGTGGTGTTGCCCCGCGTGGCGATCGAGCGGGGATGGGACGAACATGAGTTCCTGCGCCGGGCGTGCCGTCGAGCCGGGCTGCCCCCCGACGCCTGGGAGCAGCCGGGCACCGATGTGCTGCGCTTCACCGCCACGGTCTTCAGCGAAGAGTCGCGCCGTTGACCTCAGCGCCGCCACCGTTTATAGTGGCCGGGGTAAGCAGCCCATGTGGGCGAAGGGGGAAGTCCCGGGCCTGGGCGATTCAACTCAACAGGGGGAGTGTTATGTCAGACCGTCTGAACAGGCGTGATTTTGTCAAGTCCGTGGGTCTCGGCACCGTGGCCGCTGCACTCGGCTCCGGTGCGGCCTGTTCCGTGCGGGGCGCCACCACGCCCGCCGCCGCAACGGTGGCCGGGGTGGTCGGGGACCGCGATGGCTACAGCCTGCCTGAACTGCCGTACGATCACGACGCCCTGGAGCCATTCCTTGGTCGGCAGACGCTTGAACTGCACCACGACCGGCATCATCGGGCCTATGTCAACGGCCTGAATGCGACGCTGGAGAAGCTCCAGGAGGCCCGGGCAGCCGAAGACTACGGGAACATCAAGGCGCTGAGCCGGAACCTGGCTTTCCACGGCTCCGGCCACGTGCTGCACAATCTCTACTGGCTGAGCATGCGGCCGGGCGGCCGCCCCCTGCGGGGTGAGTTCGCGCAGGCGGTGCAGCGGGACTTCGGCTCGACCGAGGCTTTCCTGGCCCAGTTTGCCGCGGCAACAACCGCCGTCGAGGCCAGCGGCTGGGGTGTGGTGGTCTACGAACCGACCGGAGACAAGGTGCTGATCCTGCAGGCAGAGAGGCATCAGGACCTGACCATTTGGGGCGTGGTGCCCCTGCTGGTGTGCGACGCCTGGGAACACGCTTACTACCTGGACTACCAGAACCGCCGCGGCGAATACGTGAACGGCTTCATGGACGTTGCCGACTGGGGTTTCGCCGCCGAACGCTACCAGCAGGCACGGGCGGGCTCGCGGGCATAGTGGAGCCCTCGTGCCCCCGACGGGACGGTGCGGGCGGCCCGGCAGGCCGGGCGCCTACGGTCGGCTGAGCCGCTCGCGCACCTGCCGAACCAGGGAAGCCAGCAGCGAATCCTCCGCGCATGCCTTCCGGATCTTGTCCACGGCGTTCTTGACGGTGCTGTGGCTGCTTCGTCCGTAGGCGCGGCCAATCTCGCTGAGGGAACTGCCCGTCAGTTCCCGGCTCAGGAACATGCCGCTCTGCCGGGCGGTCAGTACAGTGGTGGCGCGGGAGTTCCCCCGCAGCTCGTCTTCTTTGACCTCGAAGACTTCTGCCACAGCCTGCCTGATCTCGTCAAGCCCCACCCTCCGAGTACCGGTCGGTTTGAGGGCGGCCAGAGCGGCCAGCGCCGCTTGCATGCGCATCTCGCCGCAACCCTGAACGGCCGCGTACATGGCCAGGCACGAGACGGCTGACTCCAGCCGTCCGAAGCTCTCCCCGTAATGAGCCGCCAGGTGTTTGATGACCTCATCGTCGGCGTTGAGCCCGCGCCGACGGGCCAGTTCGGCCACCACATCCCGCCACTCGGCCTCTTCGGGCCGGCGGATGACGGCGGGGAACGCCCGCTCCAGTAGCGCCCTCAGCCCGGGAGTCAGATCCTCGAGTTCCGAGGGATGGGGCTTGCCGCCCAGCACGACCCTCCCCCCGTGCCCCAGCAAGTGCTTGATGGTGTGCAGCACCTCGTCCTGTCCGCCGGACTTACCCTGGACGAACTGCATGTCATCCATCAGCAACATGCCGCAGGAGCGGTACTTCCGCCGGAAGCGCTGCGTCGTCTTGCGTCGGATGGCGGTATAGTACTCATTGCACCACTCTTCGGCCGAGATGAAAATCGGCTCCAACGCCCGCTCAGGACCGGCCGCCAGTGCGTAGATGGCGCGCAGCAGGGCCGTCTTGCCCAGGCCGTAATCCCCGCACACGAAGACGAAGCGAAAACGCGGATTCACCTGGCCGGCGACCTCCCGCGCGGCGGCAAAGGGCAAGCGATTGGAAGAGGTGACAATCAGGTTGTCGAAACTCCACTCCCGCGGGACGCCGGCATCGCGCCGAGGGGGACCGAAGTTGATTTCCGCCTCCTCGAGCGTCTCGGCCTCAGCTCTCTCCGCTTTGCGCCGGACACTCACCTGACGGAACAAGCGGGGGGCAACGTCAAACTCGACGCTCAGCCGGCGTCCGAGCAGTTCTTCCAGCGCGTATTCGACGGCATCTGTGTACTTGCGCGCCAGGTGCTCCTGGATAATCACGTTGGGCACGCCAACGATGAGCGCCCCGTCCTGAAGACCCATCAGCTCCGTCTGCTGAAACCAGAGGCTGTACTTCTCCAGTCCCAACTGGTCCCGGATGCTGTCCTGGACGCCTGACCAGAAAGAGTCTAAGCGGTCCGACTCGTCCCCATTGTCCAGCATCCGCACAAGGGTGTCGAAGTCAGTTTCAGCGTTTGCTTCGACGCGTGTGTCTATGTCCCCGATGGGGGTGTCCTCGGGTTGCGCAGACACGCAGAATCTCCGTCTCGACCAAGTCGGTCGCTCAATGAAGTCGCACTAACCTAACGTCCTGGCGCTGCTTCTAAGGCGCGTCCAGGGAAAGGACCGTCGTGGACGCGCCGGTGGGGAAAGATGCGGCCGTTTCCTGTTCCTGCACCTGTCCGTAAGCAACCGTGGAAGGAAACATGCTGGTCAGCCCACCCGGCACCTGTGTCTCCCCTGCTGGCTTCAACTCTGGTCGGTCGGCCCTTACTTGTCGGTATCCTACTGGCTGAGCCCCAAACCCGCAATCCAGTTTTCCGGGCGCCGGGGACCACCGCGCGCCTGCCTTGCCGTAAGCTCGTGGCCAACACACAATTGGACGGGGGGCCGTTTTATCGAGAAATCTTCACACCTGCCGTCGCGGGGGGCCCGGGTCCGGGCGCCACCCCTTCCACACCGGCGGCCATTCACCGTTGCCGCTTGCAGGTCAATGACTTACGTAACTACCCTGACGATGGGAAACATCAGGACCGGCCTATCCGCCTGGAAAGCCCACAAACGGCCCTCTCAAGCCTTCTGACGAACCGACTGCTGTGTGCCACAGGCTGCCCCACTCGTACTACCGGTTCCGGCGTCCGACCTCTCAGCTCCCCTGCCCATGCCCCCCCGCACAATCCTTTGCGCAACACCCCTTTATCGCCTGCCCCCGGCCCGGACCGAACGCCTGACAAGTGAAACCTGCAGAATCCCCCGCCCCCTAAGCATCGTCCATCAGTCGGTTGGACATGCCGTTCTTTGTCCCTGCATAGCGCCCAAACGGGCGGCCCCGCCGGCCCGCCGACGTCTCAAGCGCCCTCCAGCATGGCGGCGTAGTGAGCCTGAAGGGCCCGGGTGAGCGGACCGGGCCCGAAGGTGGCCTCCCGGGCCCCGAGGGCCGCCGTGACCGGAATAATGCCGCGCAGCGAGTTCGTGCAGAACACTTCCCGGGCGCTCAAGAGGGCGGATTCCCCGTAGAGCCCCGTCTCAACTGGGATGCCGTGCCGGTCGCACAACTCCAGCACCACTGCGCGCGTGATGCCCGGCAGGAGTCCGCACTCGAGAGCCGGCGTCCGCACCACGGACTCGCTCACGAAAAAAAGGTTGCTGATAGCGCCCTCGCAAAGGTGGCCGCGGCTGTTGAGGAAGTATGTCTCATCCGCCCCGGCGGCGCGGCTCTCCGCAAGGGACAGAAGGTTGGCCTGATAGCTGAGGCTCTTGTGCCCGGCAATGGGCGAGTTCTCACTGACGCGAAAAGCCGCGCGCGCAAGCCTCCAGGGGGGCGGCTCGGCGACCGGTGCCAGCTCCATCGAGCGGGCCTCTATTAGAACGGTCGGCCTCCGGCACTCAAGCTCGGTCAGCGCCCCGCCATGTGGCCCCCGCGTCACCGTCACGCGCAGGTAGCCCGTGGTTACCCGGTTGACCTCGATGAGGCGTCGTGCACCCTCACACAGCCGATCCCCATCCGGTCCGGCGCCGAACCCGGTCCGCTTGCACGAGCCCAGCATGCGCGCCACGTGCCGCTCAAGCAGCACTGCCCTGCCCCTGTGGACTCGGG
>PUMJ01000269.1 GCA_003551305.1 Candidatus Brocadiaceae bacterium | reverse complement strand
TTGTCGTCGCCGCCCTCGTAGTCTATGTAGCGGACCTCCTGGCCGACCTCGAACTCGAAGGGGCGGGGCGCCCATTCCAGGTCGCCGTGGGGCAGCACGCGGGCGTGCTGCTCCTGCCAGGAATAGCGCACGTCGCGCCGCAGTGCGGGCCACGCTTCGGGCGGGGCCTCCACCTCGGTCTCCGCCGGCGGCGTCACCTGCACCTCAGGGGGCGCCTCCGGCTCGTCGCGCCCGCACCCTGCGAGCAAAAGCATCCCGAACACCAGTGCCCATGCTATCAACCTTGCCCTGCCCATTGTCCCCACTCCTGCCGGGTTCCCGGAACTGTACCATCGCCTGTGCCGCAGCCTACAGGGGGCTTGCGGAACGCGCAACCTTCCGGGGTGAAAGACGTGTAGAAAGGGCGGAAATGAGAGGGAATCCCCCTCTGGAGACGCACGGGCCCCGGCGGCAAGCCGTGGAGGGCCGCCCTCCGGCGAACCGGCTCCCGTAGCCGCCCTACTCTTCGCGGAAGAGCCAGCAGGCGACTTCGTGGTCGGCGCGGGGGACGAAGTGAGGCGGCTCCTCCACCTCGCACAGCCCCGCAATCGCATACTCGCAACGTGGATGAAACCGGCAGCCGGAGGGTGGGTTCATGAGGCTCGGCGGCTCGCCGCCGGGCACGGGGCGGTAGGTGCGGGCATTTTCCGGCTCCGGGTCGGGAATGGCCCGCAGCAGCGCCCGGGTGTAGGGGTGGCAGGGGTCGTCAAGGAGACCGCCGACGGGCGCTTTCTCGACGAGTTTGCCGGCGTACATGACCATGATGCGGTGGGAGAAATACCTCACGGTCGAAAGATCGTGGGTTATGTAGCAGACGCCGAGGTTGTGGGCGTCCTGGATGCGCCGCAGCAGTTTCAATATCTCGACGCGCACGGAGGCATCGAGCATGGAGACGGGCTCGTCCGCGATGAGCAGTCCCGGGTTCAGGATGATGGCGCGGGCGATGACCAGCCGCTGCTGCTGACCGCCGCTGAGCATGTGCGGGAACTTGTCCAGGAAGTCCTCCACCGGCACCAGCCGCACCTCCCTGAGGCCGTCCCGGATGCGCTCTTCCTGCTCTTGCCGGTCCCTGACGCCGTTGACTATGAGGGGTTCGCGCAGTATGCGGTGCACGTTCATGAAAGGGGGCAGGGCGCCGTAGGGGTCCTGCTGCACGTAGCCGACCCGGCGGCGGTACCACCGCATCTCGCGGGAGGTGAACTGCTCCATGTCCCGCCCCTCGAAGGTGATGCGCCCACCGGTGGGCGTGTGGATGGCCAGCAGGGTGCGCGCCAGCGTGCTCTTGCCGCATCCGCTCTCCCCCACGACGGCGACGGCCTCACCGCGACGCAGCTCGAAACTGACGCCGTCCACGGCACGCACGGCGCCTGCGGGGATGAAACCCCAGCGCCGCACCGGGAACCACATCTGCAGGTCCCGCGCGGCCATCAGCCTGTTGTTATGCTCGGCCATAGGGCTCACGCATCCTCCGGCGGCGGAGTATCGTCCATGGGCTCCACGGCGGCCGTCGGCTCCCGCTGCGCGGCAAGACCGGCCTCGCACCCCTGCTCGTAGAGCCAGCAGCGCACGCCCCGCCCGTCGTCGGTGTGGAACAGCGGCGGCGCCTCGCGGCACTTCTCGAAACTGAACTGACAGCGCGGCATGAAGCGGCACCCCTCGGGCGGGTCCACCAGGCTGGGCGGCTGGCCGGGGATGAACTCCAGACCCCCGCCGCCGTGCAATCGCGGCACGCTCGCCATCAGCTTGCGGCTGTAGGGGTGCAAGGGGTCCGGGAAGAACCGGTCCGCCCGACCGACCTCCACCACCTGGCCGGCGTACATGACGGCCACCTCGTCGGCCAGCTCGCTGGAGGTCCCCACGTCATGGGTGATGAAGATGAAGCTGGTGCCCTGCTCCTCCTTGATCCGCTTCAGGGCGTTCATGATGTTGGCCTGGGTCAGCAGGTCGAGGGCGCTGGTGGGTTCGTCCAGGATGACGATCCGGGGCCCGGCCGCCAGGGCCATGGCGATGACGGCGCGCTGCCGCATTCCGCCGCTCAGCTCGAACGGATAGCTGTCAATGAAGTCCTCCGGCACCTCAAGCTGCCGGAACACGTCGCGCACGCGCCGGCGCACCTGCTTTCCGGTCATCTGGCGGTGCACGCGCAGGGCCTCGGCCACCTGCTTGCCCACGCGCACCACGGGGTTCAGTGCGTTCATGGCCGCCTGGGCCACCAGGGCGATTCTGACCCAGCGGACCTCGCGGCGGAACTTCTCTTCGCTCAGCTCCATCACGTTGCGCCCGTCCAGCCACACCTCTCCGCCGAAGTATTCGACGTTGCGGGGCAGCAGCCGCAGAATGGCGCGGGCCAGGGAGCTCTTGCCGCACCCGCTCTCGCCCAGCACCGCCACGGCGCGGCCCCGCTCCAGGTGGAGGCTCACGCCGTCCACCGCCTGCACCGGTCCTTTCTGGGACCGATAGTGCAGGTAGAGGTCTTTGAGCCGCAGCCGGCCGTTCTCGGCCATCTCAGAGCTCCCTGAGCCGGGGGTTGAAGATGCGGTCCAGCGCAAAGCCCACCATGGCGAAACCCAGCCCCGTGAACATCAGCAGCAGGGCCGGCCCCAGCACCCAGTAGTAGTAGCCCTTGTAGAGGGCGCCCTGCTGGAAGGCGTCCTGCAGCACCTTGCCCCAGGTGGGCAGCAGGGGGTCGCCCAGCCCCAGCAGCGCAAGGGTCGCCTCCAGGAAGACGTAAGAGGGGATAAGGGTGACAAGCTGCGGCACGATGACGGGGATGACGCGTGGAATGAGGTAGCGGAACACGATGCGAAAGTTGCCGGCCCCGTAGGCGCGGGCGGCCTCGATGTAAGGGGCGTTCCTGACCGGCAGCAGCATGGCCCGGTAGACCTTGATGCCGAGGCTGAAGACGCCCAGCGCAATGACCACCCCCAGCATGACCCAGATGCTGCGGGAGTAGAGCGTGCCGATCAGCACCAGCAGCGGCAGCACAGGCAGGATGGCGTTCAGTTCCGTGAGGCGCTGGATGACGGCATCCACCCACCGGCCGAACCAGACACCGACGGCGGCGATGACCAGCGTGGTGAGGGTGGAGCCGAGGGCCGCCAGTATGCCGAACGCCAGCGCCACGGGCGCGCCCCACAGCAGGGCCACCGTCAGGTCGCGGCGCCGGTGGTCCGTGCCGGCCAGCCCGTGCACCCGACCATAGGAGACCAGGCGGACCCGGACGTCGCCTTCCGGCTCAAACAGAATCCCCTCCACGGAAAGCTCGTAGCGCCCCTTCAGGGGGACATCATCCTCGATGTCGGGCTGCCGGAACAGGCCGATATGCGCCTCTGTGCCGAGCCGCTCGGCCAGGCGGCGGTCGCCCGATACAACGTAGGTGGCCCTCTCGCCCAAGGTCCTCTCCTCCAGTTCGATCTCCCGTCCGTCCGGGGTCTTCCACGCCAGGGCGGCATGGGGGCGCCGCTCCTCGTAATCCGCTTCGAGAAAGACCCTCACATCGTCCGGAAAACCGTCGTACGTGAACTCCAGCGGCAGGCTTATATCGATGATGGCGAAGTCATCGCTCAGGCGTTCCATCGAACGGGTGGCCGCTTCGTCGCTGCACCGCACCACGATGGTCTCGGCGTGGTTGTTGCCGGGCCACCAGTTCAGCAGCACCGGCGAAGCGTTGCGGGGCGTATCCTCCCATATGCCCTCACCGGCCCGCCACAGGCGGATGGCGTCGTCCAGTGGCAGGGCGATGACGGCGTAGAGAGCCAGCGCCACCAGCGTGGCTATGAACGCCAGCCCCACAATTGCACTGGGGTAGTGGCGCAGTTCCTTGAGGCCGGTGCGCAGGTTTCTCACCGTCAGGCTCCCTGGTGCCCTGCCCGGACCCGCGGGTCCAGCAGGGCGTAGATGATGTCCAGCAGAAACACGGTCAACGCCAGCAGATAGGCATAGATGACGACGGAGGCCACGATGACGGGCGTGTCAAACAGCCCGATCGCCTCGAACAACAGCCGCCCCAGCCCCGGCCAGTTGAAGACGATCTCCAGGATGATGGAGCCCATCCAGAGGGTGATGACCGAGAGGGCGAAACTGGTGACTATGGTCGGCAGCGTGGGGCGCAGGATGTAACGCCTCTCGATCTGGCCCGGCGAGAGCCCCTTGGCGCGCGCCATCTCCACGTAGTCCTCGCTGGCGTGGATGAGGAAGAAGGTGCGCCAGTAATACAGCGAGATGAAGATACCGCCGATGAACATCGACCCGAGAGGCAGGACCATGTGGCGCAGCACGCTCAGCACGTAGGGGAGGGTCTGCTCGGGGGGCGGCGTCCGCACCATCCCGCCGAAAGGCAGCACCCGCAGCACCGAGGCGAAGATGAGGATCAAGAAGATGCCGTAGAACCAGGCCGGCGCCGTCGAGGTCGGCGTCAACGCAATGACCGCCCTGTCCAGCACGCTGCCGTAACGACGCGAAAGAAAGAGGGCCCCGAAGATGGAGACAAGAAACACCAGCAACTGCGCCGGGGCGAACAGGATGAGCGTGGCAGGCAGGCGCTCCAGTATGATAAGCCTGACCTGGCGGGAGCCGGTGTCGCTGGTGACGTGCTCGGCCCGGCCCAGGTTCAGCGTGAGGGCGTTGCGCAGGTAAAGGAAGCTGCGCACGATGAAGGGGCGGTCCAGGCCCAGGCGGCGGCTCTCCAGCTGGACCTCCCGTTCCATCAGGTCACGGATGACCTCCGAGGGCAGTGTCTGGAGCTGCTCGTCGGCCATCATCCGCGCCCCCACCTGCTCGCGGATCTGGGCCAGGCGTATCTCGTCCACGTGGCCGCCCATGTTCGCTATCAGGATGGTCAGGTAGACGCCGATGACCACGGTGACGAACAGCGCCACGGAGCGGCGCAGGGTGTACCAGCCCATGCGCCGCAGCGTGCGGCCCCATTGCTTGCCGAGGGGGGAGTCGTTCATCCTACCCTGTCGGTTCAGGATTCCGGTCTCAGGTTCATAAGAAGGTCCGGCTGCGCGGAGCCAGGCCTGACAGCAGTGCACCCGGCGCGGGCAGAGGGCGGCTACGGCATGGTGACGAACGTGAACGTGTCAAAGCCGGGGATGGCCACCAGCAGGGATGAAACGGCGACCTGCAGCCGGTTGGAGCCGACTTCCATCGCGGCGGTCTGTTCCTCGCTGAGCACCACCCGCCAGCGGCCGTCCTGCATCGGCTCGGCCTCGCCCTGCAGAGCCAGCCGGTCGCGCCCGTCGAAGACCAGGAAGTTAACGAACTCGACATCCTGGAGCCTGTATGGCTCGCCGTCGGAGGTGATGGAGACCTCGAACTCGGCCCGCTCGCCCCGGCGCACCCGCCGGCTCGGGGCGCTGACGGTGACCTCAGGTATGGGGGCTTCGACGAACCGGAGCCATTTGTCGGCAGAGTCGCGGAACTGCTCGAACCGCCTGAACACCAGCACGCCCTGGGTGGGGTGGACGGAGTGGACGTAGAACGGACCCGGCCCGACCCAGAAGTGGCCTCTCTCGCGCCTCCACCGGGCCAGCCGCTCGAAGCGCCGCCTCGCCTCGGCGCGGTCCACGTAACGGCCCAGCGTGTTCTCAAACGGGATGTAGCCCTCGCGGCGGGCCGCCTCCAGATGCCCATCCAGGATGGAAAGGCTCGGCCCGGAGATGAAGCTCATGTGTTCGGACTCGAGCCGGTCCGCCTTGCTCTTGGAGAAGGCCAGCTCGCCCGCTTCCTCCGCCCTCATCCC
>PUMJ01000069.1 GCA_003551305.1 Candidatus Brocadiaceae bacterium | reverse complement strand
GTGGCGGACGCAGTCGTTGTATGCCTTCCAGATGGGCGGATCGTGGTAGTAGTAGACCTGCCAGAACGGCCCGCCGGTGAGCCGAGCGGGGATCATCCAGTTCGTGTCGGGACTGGCCGGGACGCGGTCAGGCGTGCCGCCGGTCATCGCTGTCAGCATGCGCCGGCGTCTGGTCATGGCCACAATCTGCCGCTCCGGCCGAAGAGGAGCTGATAGCGCCCTACTCGATGTGCATGAAATGGGACCGCGGCGCTCCGCAGATGGGACACATGCGAGGGGGCTCGCCCTCGACCGTGTTGCCGCAGCAGCGGCAGACGTACATCTCAATCTCGGGCAGGTCCGAGCCGTCCTCGAGCGCCTCGGCCGCCTTGCTGTAGAGCTGGTGGTGGATCTGCTCCACCTGCATGGCGTAGTCGAAGGTCGTTTCGGCCTCCTCATTCTCCTGTTCGCGGGCGACCTCGAGGAACTCGGGGTACATAGACCGGAACTCTTCGGCTTCCCCGGCCATGGCCTCCTGAAGGTTTGCCCCCGTGTCCTTGACTCCGCTCATGGCGTCAATGTGGTTCTGGGCGTGGACGGTCTCTGCGGCCGCCGCGGCGCGGAACAGCCGCGCGATCATCTTGTGGCCCTCTTCTTCGGCCTTTTTCGCAAACGCCAGATACCGCTGATTGGCCTGACTCTCCCCCGCGAACGCCTCCTCCAGGTTCTTCTGACTATCCGCCATGGCTCAACCCCTTGTCAAAGATAGCAGACGGTGTGAACACCCGGGAAACTTCCCGTGCCCCCGAGAACGATTCCCTAAAATAACGCGCCCGTGGAGCGAGTGCAAGCGTCGCCGGTTGCTCTGGCATTTCGTGGTGGCAACCCGCCCCGCAGGTGCAACGGTCATGGACTCCGTGGGGTCGTGGGTGGGCAAACCGGAGCATTCCCAGCAGAGGAGACACAGAGAAGCGGATGGCCGCTAAGGAAAGCGGCGCCAGAGCGGCCGCGCGCGAGCTGAGAGGAGCCCCGGTAACCACTGAATGCCGCCGGGGCTTGACAGACGGGCGGGCTGAGCATAAACTTGAATGCGGTCGGGGGGTAAGGCTCATGAGCGACAGCCTGCGCGGGGGGGGTGACGGGCGGTGGTGACGTTTTCCTGCGGCGGGCCCAGAAATCCTTTTGACAGGACTGTCCGGATGACCTACAATCACCTGGTACCGCTCAGTCAGACCCTACCTTCCCGCAAGATTTGCCGTCATCTTTCCTATCTTTGCAAGGAATGCGGACTTGTTGACTATGCCTGAGAAGGCCCTCAAGAGCGTTGCATCGAAATTCCACCTCACTGTCGACCAGGTTCGTCGGATTCTGGAACTCCTCGACGAAGGCTACAGCATCCCCTACATCCTGCGCTACCACAAGGAGTTGGCCGCCGGCCTTGAGCCGGACAATTTCTATGAGCTGATCGAGGAGCGCGCCCGCCTGGAGATGCTGGAGAACCGCCGGTCCAAGATCCTGCAGAAGCTCGCCGAGCGTGACGTGCTGACCGATGAGCTGCAGCAGAAGATCGAGCAGGCCGGCACCATCCGCGAGCTGATTGACCACTATGTGCCCTATCGCCCCCGCAAGCGATCCCGCTCCCGCCTCGCCCTCGCCCAGGGGCTGGGCGTGCTGGCCACCGAGGTGCTTTCCCAGGAAGAGTTCATCGCCGATATGGCCGCCGCCGCCGAGCCGTATCTGAACCCGGAAGAGGGCGTCAAAGACGTCGAAGACGTGTTGGAAGGCGTCTTCTACATTGTCGCCGACTGGGTGGCCGAAGAGAAAACTCACCGGGACCGCCAGCGGCAGGTCCTGCGCGAGGAAGGCGAACTGGTGGCCAGGCGCGCCCATCGCTCCCTGCCCGGACGCCTGGTGCGCGAGTTCCGCCAGTATTTCGACTATCGTCAGCCGGTTTCCGACCTGCATCCCTACCATATGCTGGTCATCGCGCGCGGCAAACGCCTGAAGGCCCTCGACTACAGCATCGAGCCGCCCCTGGAGCGCATGAAGCGCGCCGCCGCCGACCTCTACCTTGCCGGCCAGGCCCCCCAGTTCGAGCAGATCATGGGCGAACTCGGCGAGACGGTCCTCACTAACAGGGGCGAAGACCTGCGCAAACTCAACAGCGCCGAGTTCCTCGTCTCCGCCATCAACCATAGCCTGGAGAACATCCTGAGCGGGATAATCGCCAGGGAACTGGACAAGGAACTGGTCCGGCAGGCCGAGAGGCTGGCCCTCGAGATAATCCGGCGCAACGTCAAGCGCATGCTCATGCAGCGGCCCGTCAGAGAGCGCGTTCTGGCGGTGCATCCCGGCTACCGCACCGGCTGCAACCTGGCCGCCCTGGACGAGGAAGGCGGCATACTCGAAACAACCACCATCTACCCCCACCCGCCGCAGAACGAGCGCGAAGAGGCCGTCGAGACCGTCTCGCGTCTACTCGAGGAGCATGGGCTGAAAGTAGCCGTCATCGGCGACGGCACCGGCAGCGAGGAGACCGAAGACCTGATAGGAGAGCTGATCGCCGAGCGCTTCGCCGACCTCAGGTATACTGTCGTGCCGGAGATCGGGCTCGACTCCTACAGCACCAGCCGCTCGGCCGCCGGCGAACTCGGCTCCGTCGAGCCGGCTGAACGTTGCGCTGTCGCCATTGGGCGACGCCTGGTGGACCCCCTCTCGGAGCTGGTCAAGATCAGCGCCCGCCAGCTCTGCCCCGACATCTACGTCGACGACGTTAGCGGCGGCGCCCTCAAGACGATGCTGGACCACCTGCTGGAGGAATGCGTCTGCAGCATCGGCGTGGACGCCAACAAGGCCCACTCGAGCCTGCTGCGCCACGTCTCGGGGATCGACCCGGAGAAAGCGGTCGAGATGGTTGCCTACAGGGACAAGCGGGGAAGCTTCCGCAACCGGGGGGAAATCCGGCTCGTTCCCAAACTCGACCAGGAAAGCTACCAGCGGGCCGTCGGGTTCATCCGCGTGAAGGATTCCCAGAACCCGCTCGACGTCACCCGCATACACCCGAAGTTCTACCCCGTGGCCGAACGCATCTGCGAGGAACTGGACATACCCCGGCAGAGATTGGCCGAGCCGGAGGCGCGCGGCGAGCTGCAGCAGAAACGCTCCGAACTGCAGCTGACCGACCTGGAGAAAGAGTTCGACGTGCACTACCTGCTGTTGAAGGACATCGTTGATGAGCTGGTCAACCCGTGGCCCGACCCGCGCCTGCAGGAGCCGGCCCCCGTGTTGCGCGACAAGCGGCTGTCCCTGAACGACCTTGAGCCGGACCAGTGGGTGGACGGCACCGTCAGGAACATCGTGGACTTCGGCGTGTTCGTGGACATCGGGGTCGGCGAGGACGGGCTCATCCACATCAGCGAACTGGCCGACCGCTACGTCGAAACACCTTATGATGTCGTCTGTGTCGGCGACAGGGTCAGGGTTCGCGTCGTGCGCGTGGACGAGGAGCGCTCCCGCATCGCCCTCTCCCTCAGGGAGGAGAGCCCCCAGAAGGCTCGCGGGCGGGCCGGCGCAGAACGCCGCGAGCGGAGGGAGAGCCAGCAGGAAGCCCAGCGGCCCGCAGCCGCCGCCCACGTCCCCGACAAGAAACCCGGCAGCGCCGTCCGAGCTCCCAGGAGCACCGTGGGCATGGACAGCCGCCGCGTCCAGAAAGCAAGCCTTGAGGACCGGCTGTCCAAAACCAAGCAGCAGATGCTGAAGAAGAGCCGCCCGGAGGATGGCGAAGAGCCATCCGAGGGGGAAGAGAAGAAGCCGGAAAAGGAGGAGGCAGCCAGCACCGAAGGGCTGCTCGGCAAACTCGATTTCGCCAGCATCGAGCGCCGCGGCAAGCCCTCCGACTGATCCGGGACTCATCCCTCCGCCGGCCGGCATCCGTCGCCCGCGTGGCTGCGCCGTGACAATTGGCGGCCCGTTCCCTGCCCGAACCAGGCTCCGCAAGGAGCCCCCCGTGAGACTGACCGCTCGAGCGTTCTTCCTCTCCGGCATGGGCGGCGTCGCAAACTCCTCTACCTTGACGGGCCTCTGCTGGACGAACTGTCCGCGGACGTCTGAGGGTCCGGCCGCGCGCGGCGCTCGCTCACGCCGGGCGGCCGTGCTCGCGGTAGTGGTGCAGCCCCTCCATCAAGGCGCGGATGTTGGCGTGCGGCGTTCCGGGGGTGATGCTGCTGCTGGCGCCCAGGAAGAGTCCCACCGGCGGGCCGTGCTCGACCAGCCGGCGAAGCTCGTCCCGCACGTCCGAGGGCTGGCCGAACGGCAGCGTCCGGGTCACCGATACCCCGGCGACAATCATCAGGGGGCCGCCGTCCCGGTCCTTCATCGCGCAGATGCGCGCATAGTCCATGCCCGCCTCGTACTGGAAGCCCTGGAAGCCCCCTATGCCGGCCTCGATGAGCCGGGGCACCATCTCCATCAGGTTGCCGTCGCAGTGCCAGACCAGCCGAACACCGGCCTCCAGGAACGGCTCGACGGCGCGGGCGAAGTGCGGGAACCAGAGGCGGTTCAGGGACCTGATGTCCACCAGCGTGCCGCGAGAGTCGGCCATGTCGTGGTCCAGCCGGATGACCGGCGGCAGCCCGCCCTCCCGGACGGCACGCGCGGCGGCCCGGTTGCGCAGCCGGGCCAGGTCGGCCTGCTGCGCGAAATCGCGCTCCATGACCTCCGGATGCAGTGCGTATGCCATGAAGTAGTTCTGATACCCGTAGGTGGTGTAGTGGAGGTGGGGGAAGTCCTGGAATCCCCCGGCGTACGGTCCTTTGAGCAGGTCCGGCCCGAAACGCTCCTGAACGCGGCGCTCGCCGGCGATGAGGTCTTCGATCCGCTCGGGGTCTTCCGGGTCGAACTCGGCTATCTCCTGCTCGCGCCGGGGGAAGACCACCTGCTCCAGGTGTTCGACCACCGCCTCGGGGGAGTCTATGACCATTTCGTCCACCACGATGCGCTCGGCGCCCGTGGCGGCGCCCCGGTCGGCGTCCCCCTCGAACCCCGCCTGGCCCATTGTCAGCGGGTTACGGGGGATGAACTGGTCTATGAAGCAGGAGCCCGCCGGTTTCCTGAAGGCCAGGTAGACCCCCTCGGGGTCCCGCGCGTAGTCGCCCGGCCGGCGGCCCGTCACCTGTTCCATGAACGGTACGTCCATGACGTGGACCATCGAGGCGGGCACGCCGCTGGTTGGCTTCATGGCAATAGTGTCCCATGCCAGCCGGGCGCGCGGCCCCCATTCCATTTTCGATCCCTGGTTGAGCATCATTGCCGCTCCCAGTCCAGCTTCTCGCAGACGGCGCGCCAGCGCTCTTCCATGTCTTCACGGTAGTGGAAGGGCTGGAAGCCGAGCCGCAGGTAGGTCTTGATGGCAGGCAGGCGGTAATCGTCGGTCTGCAGGTAGATGCGGCGGTATCCGGCCCGGATGAAGCGCCGCACCACGGCCGCGCAGACCGCCATGCCCAGGCGCCTTCCGCTGTGGTCGGGGTCGCCGGCCACCCAGCCCAGCTCCCCGCCGTGCGGGTGGATGTTCTGCGGGGCGTGCACGGCCATCGCCGTGGCCACCACGCGCCCGCTGTCCCTCTGCTCGACCACGAAGAAGCCGTCCGGCAGCACGGTGCGCAGCATGTTGTTCAGCCGTTTTTCGTCGAAGTCCTCGAAGCCGGCCTTCTGCACCAGCTCCAGGTAAGCGGTCCTGTCCTCGGGGCGGTACTGCCGCAGTTCGTAACCGGCCGGCAGTTCCGGCTCGGGCGGGGTGTCGAGCCGTTCCTCGGGCCAGACCATTTGGAGCTGGCTGTAGGGAAGCCCGCCGGTCCACTCGCGGCTGTCCGGCACGGGCAGCCAGCGGCCGTCCTGCCGGATGGACTCCTGCGAGATGAGGCCCGGCAGGGTCATATCCATCGCCTCGTGGATGCCGATGGGGCACTCGATCTCCCCGCGCACGGAGGCGACGAAGTCGGCGATCTCGAAGTAGTCCCCGCCGCCGTGGCCGGCCCTCAGGGCCTCTTCGGGCGGGTTCAGCCAGGACTCCGGCATGTGACGCCCGCCGAGGCCGTCCTCGGCGATGACTTCGGCCAGTGCGAACCAGCGGGGCTCCTCGCTCAGTTCGCGCAGCCATATCTTGTGGCGGTCCCCCGGTCCGCCGCGCGACGACTCGTAGACCCCGTCAACGCCCTGAAGCTGGTAGCAGTTCATGCAGTGGGGGCGGTCGGAGATCATGTCCACGCGTATCTTGATGAGCGCGCCGCGGGCGGTTTTGCATAGCATGACGGGGCTTTCCTGGTGGTAGAGCTCGCCGCGGGGGTCGGTGTAGTGTCGGCCGCCTCCCTCGCAGCAGACCCGCACCACGCGGTCGCCGGGCATCCAGGTCAGGATGGGCCCCAGGCTGTGGGTGGGGTAGGTGATGCCGTCAATGCCGGTCTGCCACTTGCGCCGCCAGCGGGTGATCTCGTTCAGTTCCTTCAGCTCGTGCAGGTACTCGCCCTCGGCGTAGTAGACCTCGCCGAAGAGACCGGCGCGTGCCAGTTCGCGGACGAAGATGTTGGGGCGGGTGTAGATGTAGTTCTCCGCCATCATGTAGAGTGCCTCCGAGCGGCGGCAGGCCAGCACCAGTTCCCGGCACTCCTCGACGCTGATGCCGGCGGGCACTTCGCTCAGGACGTGGAGCCCCTCCTCCAGCGCGCGGATGGACTGCGGGACGTGCAGGGGCATGGGGGTGCCGATGACGACGGCGTCGAGATCGGACTGCTCAAGCATGCAGTCGTAGTCGGTGTACTGCTGGTCAGCGCCGAGCTTCCGGGCGGCCTCGTCGAGCTTCTCCTGCTGGATGTCGCAGACGGCGTGGATGCGGGCGCCATTGGCGCGCAGGGCTTCGGCGAAGGAGCGTCCGCGCCCGACGGCGCCGACGATCCCGACGTTCAGGTCCTCGGGGGTTGACATCGCGTTCTCCGTTGAGTCTCGATTTTGAAGGAACCGCAGGTAAACGCTGATGAGCACAGATTGCGACCCATCTGGTCCCGGACTCCTGACGCGCGAAGCCTGGCGCACGCTGCAGGGATCCATACGCGGTTATTTGCGTTTGGCCGCGGTTGCTTTCCGAACACCCTCAGTCCCGGTCACGCTTGCCCGGCAGGGCGCTCTTGATGAGTCGGTCGGCGTTGTCGTGCATGATGGCGCGGACGCCGTCGGGGCCGACGTCGAACTCGGCGCAGACGTCCTTGAGCGCCTTGAGCGCCTCGTACATGTAGAGGGTGTAGCCCGCTTCCGTCTCGGGGTCCTCCCGCTCTTTGTTGAAATGAAACGGGTAGCTGGTGCGGTTGATGTATTCGCGTCCTTTCCACTGGCGGCGGCCGCGCATGTAGAAGACCGGGTTGTCTGTGCCGTAGAGCAGCCGTTCGGGGCCTATCTCGCGCATCGCTATGCGGAGTGTGGCGGGGTTGAGCACGGCCGAGATATCGAAGTAGAGCCCCTCGTCGTCAGCCAGAGGAGGGATGCCCTCCCGGGCGTGCGGCTCCGTGTAGCAACGGCCCAGGTGGGCGATCACCAGGATGACGTTCGGGTAGCGGCGGCGCAGTTCCTTGACCTGGCGGATGTTGTCCGGGTGGGGCAGGCGTTGGGCTTTCGGCACGTGGAGGGTTATCCAGGCGCGGCGTTCGTCGGCCACCTCCAGCACGTGGTGGGGCAGATAGTCGAAGATGCCCGCTTCCAGGTGCCTGTCGCGCGTCTTGCGGTCGGCGCTTATGAGAGTGTAGTAGGGCTTCAGACCCAGGACGCCGGGTTTGTCAAGTTCCTCGGCGACCCGCTCGGCGCTCCAGGCGGGCGGGCAGACGCTGAGGGCGTGCCAGCCGCGCTTCAGGCACTCGCGGCGCAGGTATTCGTTGGCCGCTTCCAGGTCGTAGGCCAGGTTGGGGGGGCCGAGGGCGACCTGGGTCACCTGGCGGCCGGGGAAGACGATGCCGAGGCAGCGCTCGGTGGCGGTGGCGTCTTTGGGCTCGCTGACCTCGCTGACCCAGAACTGGCGGCGCTTCTCCTCGGTCATCGGTTCCAGGCGGTGTTCCCTGTTGGTGACGTGGACGTGCGCATCTATGATGCGCTCGGGTAGCCAGCCCTCCAGGTGCTCCTCCCAGAAACGGCGGTCCACGTCCGTGTATTCCCACACGTAGTGCAGCGGTATCGGGTCGGTCATCCCGTCTCCTCCGTTGCCCTCCACGCCGGCGCTGCAATCCGCGCACGGCGGGACGCAAGGCAAGCTCTTCAAGAGTCCTTTGCTGGGAGCGAGGCCAGATATTCCCGGAACAGCTCTCTGTACATGTGCCTGTCCGGCCCGGAGCTGAACAGGCGTTCACCCGGCCGCATGGTCTCGGAGAGGGCGGCCAGTTCGTCCGAGTCGTCCACCAGGGCGCGCGCCAGCACGGCGGCCCCGAGGGCGCTGACCTCGCTCTCAATGATGCAGGCCACGGGCAGGTCGACGGCGTCGGCTACGATGGCGGGCGTCATCCGGCTGCCGGCCGCGCCGCCGCACATGATGAGGCGCTCGGCCGGCCGGCCCTGCTCCTCCAGCAGGCGCACGTATCGGGTCAGCTCCAGGGCGAGCCCCTCGACGACGGCCCGCAGCACGTGGGCCCGCTCGTGGCTGAGCCGAATACCGTCCAGCCGGCCCGCCGTGCCGGGCGGCAGCCCCATGCCGCCGCCGGGCGCCAGCAGGGGACGGAACCGCAGTCCGTCGCAGCCGGGGAGCGCCTGCTCGATCAGTTCATCCAGCTCGGCAGCGTCCAGCCCGTTCAGCCCGAGTGTCTGCACGGCCCAACCGAACGAGGAGCCGCCGTTGACCATGGACACTATCCTCCCGTAGAGGCCCTCGACCGGGTGCGGGCAGGTGAAGCCCGCCGACAGGGTCGGGCCCGCTTCTCCGGGGCCGTCCGCCCTCACGGCCAGCAGCACCCAGGCGGTGCCCGCGCCGAACATGACGTCACCGGCGTGCACGGCCCCGCAGCCGAGCGCCGCCGCATACTGATCGTGCACGGCGGGCGAGGCGGGGATGCCGGCGGAGAGGCCGGTCAGCTCCGCCGCTTCGGGCGTCAGGTCACCGGCGGCTTCCGTGGCTGGCAGCAGGTCGGGCAGCCGTTCTTCGGACAGGCCGATCCTGTCGAGCAGTTCCGGGTCGGCGCAGCCTTCCCGCGGGTTCAGCAGCATGGCCAGCGACAGGGAGGTGGCATCATGTGCCCGCCGTCCGCAGAGCCGCCCCACGATGACGTCGCCGACGAAACCGAGCCGGTGCGGCGGTTCGGCCAGTTCGGGTTGCTCGCGCCGGAAGCGCAGCAGGTGCGCGGCCGCGATCTTGAAGCCGCCGTGGCCGATGTGGTGCACGAACCACTCCCGGCCCAGTTCCTCGTTCAGTTCGCTGGCATAGGGGCCCGCGCGACCGTCCATCCAGCTCAGGACTGGCCCGACGGGCCTGTCGGCGCCGTCGAGCATCTGGAGCGCCCCGCCCTGGCTCGATACACCGACGGCCCTGACCCGGGACAGGTCGCCCTCGCGGCCGGCCCGGCGTATGGCCGTCACCGCGGCGGACCAGATGTCCTCGATATCCTGCTCGACGGCGTCCTCGCCGACGTAGCGGACCTCGCAGGGCGCCGTCCCGCGCGCGAGCACCCGGCCATCCGCCGCGCAGAGGACGGCTTTCACGTTGCTGGTGCCCAGGTCAAGACCGAGGAACATGCGTGTCTTCATCGTGCTCGTGCCCGTGTTGACGCGTTGTCTGGCTCCGACGGCGGGCGCCGGGGCCCATGGCTGCCCGCGGATTCATGCATCACACCTCGCGGTAGGCCGCGCCCAGCAGGCCGGCGGCGGCCCGGATTTTACGACGGGCGTCGCCGAAGCAGACCGCGCAATGGTGCGGGCCGCCGGCCGAGGCGTAGGCGGTCAGAAACTTGCGTACGTCGCCGTCCGGCGCGAACTTGCAGTGCGGCACCTGCATCTGCTTGAGCGGCCCGAAGTCGAGAATACGGCCGGCCGTTGCGATGAGTCGCCAGTCGCGGCCCGGTCCGATGGTCAGCGCGCAGAGCGTGGCCGGGCCTGGCCGGAAGGTCGTCACCAGCGATAGCTGCCGCTCGCGCGTCGGCGTAATCTTTTTCTGCTTCGCCACCAGCGGCACTTTGCGGTCCTCGCGGGCCATTGCTACGTTCGCCTCGCCCATGTGGCTCAGCAGCAGGCTGTTGCCCTCGTAGTCCACGGTGAAGACTTCCGTGAAGCTGGCCGGCGGCTGCAGCCAGCCCAGCAGGGCGCTGCCGGCGGCCGCGATGAGGTCGCCCTCGCCGCCGAAGCCGAGCCCCTCGCCCATCAGGCGGCTGGCCGGCACGAAAGGCACCGTCGGTGTGCGTTCGTCCTCGCCGAAAGCCAGAAACTGGTAGGTGAAGCCGTCCAACCCCCGCTGCTCGACCATCCCGCGCAGGGCGGTCTCGACGCGGGCCGTCGCCTCCAGCTCGGCTTCGGTAACGTCCCCGGCGACGTCGTAGGCGGCCCGGTATTCGGCCGCCAGGCTCCGCACGGCATCCTCGGACGCCTCGGCGGCGCGGCGCACGTACTCCCCCAGGCTCATGGCCGTCCACTCGCAGCCGAGCGTGCCGACCATGTGCGTGGTGTCCAGGGCGAAGTCGCCCATGCCGGGGAACGGATAGCCGAGGATACCCAGCTTCGCGTCGCGAAGCCGGCGGACAGCCGCGGCGGCGGCGAAGAAGTCGGCCAACTCCCCCAGGCCACCCTCGTCCTCGAGGTGCGAGGTTACGTAGGCGAAGTCCACCCCGCCGCGCAGCAGCACGTTCGCCAGGTCCTGCGTGCCGTGGACGCCGTGGTTCTCGACCATCTGGGTGCCGGTGAAGCCGTCTCCGATGCCGTAGAGTTCCTGCGTGTTCCAGACGATGACGGGCAGGTTCGTTGACTTCAGGGCCGGCAGGGCAATCTGGCTGGGGGAGTAGGTGAGCAGCATCACCAGCAGGGCGTCGCAGCCGGCCCGTTCGCACTCGGCGACGCGGGCGGCGACGGCCTCCCGTGTGAAGGCGGCGCCGCTGAAGAGCACGTCCGCGACCGGCTCCAGCGCGGGCAGCACCTGCCGGCGCACCCACGCCTCCCGACCCTCCCTCAGGTCGGAGGAGGACCTCTCGTAGAACTCCAGCGTCAGGCCCAGCAGGCCGACCTTCGGCCGGCCGTCGTCAGTCGTCATCGCCTCACCTCCGCGGATCCAAATGTTCGTGCCATTCAAGTCTCATCTACCACAACGAGCACGACAGAGACTGCAAAAAAACAGCGGGCAAAGAACGCTGCCGGGCGGCCGTCGGCACACTTCAGTCGCGTCCGTGGTGTGTCTTCAGTCTTCCTCTGCGGTTCGTGGTGGTCGTCGTCGTTGGTTCCTGCCGGTCAGGTTCTCTGTGGTAAGTCCACCCATCGGGCGGATTCGGCGGACTGGCGCGCCGCCTCCAGCACCCGCTGCAGGTGCAGGCCGTCGGACAGGGACGGGCGCGGTTCGGCGCCGTCGGCCACCGCCTTCAGGAACGAATAGAGGCTGTGCACGTGGCTGCGAACCCAGCCGATGCCGAGCTTCGAGGGCACGAACTTGCCGCCGGGGGCGGGGTATTTCTGCACGGCGTCTATGCGCTGCCAGCCGCTGCTGCCACCGCAGTCCCCCGTGGGCATCCGCCCGTCGAAGGCTTCCAGGAAGTTCGGTTGCATCAGGTTGAACCTGAGCGCCCCGTGACGGCCGTGCATCTCGAAGCGCAACTCGTCCTGGGTGCCGGTCGCTATCTTGCTGACGTCCACCATGCCGAACGCCCCGTCCGGGGAGCGCAGCAGCATGGCGGCGGCGTCCTCGACGTCTATCTCGATGGTCTGGCCGGGGTTGTCCAGGCTCGGCCGCTCACCCGCCCAGATGCGGCTGGTGCAATGGACGGCTTCGAACGGGCCGATGAACCACCAGAGCAGGTCGATGATGTGTGGCCCCAGGTCCCGGATGACCCCGCCTCCCGCGGCGGCCGTGGACTTCCAGTTGACGGCCTTCTGCGGGTCCACACTGCCGCTGTGCAGGTAGGAGGCGCGGAAATGCGTCACCGGTCCCAGGAAGCCCTCCTCGACAAGCTGCCTCGCCCGCATGGTGGCGGGGAAGAAGCGGTACTGCAGAGCCACCTGGGCGGTGCCGGTGTAGCCGGGCAGCCGTGCCTCCAGCCGGTCGGCCTCCTCCAGGCTGCCGGTCACCGGCTTGTCGCAGTAGATATGTTTGCCGGCCGCGATGGCCGCCTCGAGCTGCTCGAAGTGCAGGTGGTTGGGCGTGCAGACGTGCACGATGTCCACGTCGTCCGCCTCGATGACTTCCATGGGGTCGAGCGTCCAGCGGGCGAACCCGCCGACCTCCTGCGCCCTGACCGCGGTCTCCTCGCGCGAGGTGCAGACGGCGCGCAGCTCAGTCCGCACCGGCGGTGGGTCGTAGTAGAACGGGATGGTCCGGTGCCCGTAGGTGTGTGTCTTGCCCATGAAGCCGAAGCCCAGGACGCCCACGCCCAGCACGCGGTCGGCGTCGCTGTGACCGATGTCGGCGCTATCAGGCATATCCCAGTTCCTCCTCTGTCTCGCCGATGGCCTCGTCTATGATGTCCAGACCCTTGAGCAAGACGTCGTCCTCCATGACGATGGGCGGACTCATGCGCAGGATGTGCCCGGCCGGTATCCACGCCAGGCCCTTGCGGAAAGCCTTCTGATAGACGAGCTTACCGGCCTCGGGGCAGGGTTGCTTCGTCGTCTTGTCTTTGACCAGTTCGATGCCCATGAGGCAGCCCTGGGCGCGGACGTCGCCGACGATGGGATGCTCCTGCTCCATCTTCTTCATACGGCGCAGCGCCAGTTCGCCCAGGTGCGTCGAGCGCTCCAGCAGGCCTTCCTCCTCGATGGCCTCGGTGCTGGCCAGGGCGGCGGCGCACGCCATGGGGTTGCCGCCGTAGCTGCTGGAGGCGGAGATGGACTCGAAGGACTCCTTGTGCGCGTCCCGCACAGCGACGCAGGTGACCGGGAAGCCGTTGCCGAAGCCCTTGCCGATGGAGACCACGTCGGGCACGACGTCCCAGTGCTCTAGGCAGAGCCACTTGCCGGTCCGGCCCCAGGCCGTCAGCACCTCGTCCGCCATCAGCAGCAGGTCATTCTCATCGCAGTAGGCGCGCAGCTTGGGGAAGAAGTCATCCGGCGGCATCACCGTGCCGCCCCAGCCCTGGATGGGCTCCAGCACGAAGCCCGCCACGTTGTGCACCGTGCCTTTGTCTACGTACTCGTCGTAGAACTCGATGTAGCGGTCGGTGTCTATTGTGCCATCGGATTTCGTCCAATGGGGGCGATAGACGTTCGGCCGGGGCACCATGTGCATGCCGGGGGCGCGGGCCGGGCCGTAGACGAAGGAGCGCACATGCGCCAGCGAGACCGACCCGTAGGTCTTGCCGTGGAAGTCGTAGAAGCAGGAGATCATCTCCTGCCGGCCGCTGGCGGCGCGCATCACGCGCATGCCGGCCTCCACGGCCGTCGTGCCGGAGTCGTAGAACTGGAAGCCGCTCAGGTCGCCCGGCAGGACCTCGGCCAGCTTCTCCACCAGCCGGGTCTTTATCTCGGTGACGAAATCGTGGCAGTTCATCAGCCGGCCCGCGTAATGCTGCACCGCCTCGGTGACCTTCGGGTGGCAGTGCCCGAGCGTGGTAACGTAGATGCCCGAGGAGAAGTCAATGTAGCGGTTGCCGTCGGCGTCCGTCAGCACGCAACCCTGCCCCGAGTCGAAAGCGACGGGGAAAAGCTTGACCTGCGTGCTGAGGCCCTTGAAGTAGTCGGTGCAGCGCTCGTGCAGCTCGCGCGACCGCGGGCCGGGCGGCTGGATGCGGATGTCCGGTATCTCGTCCAGGTCAACGTGCCCCCAGCCGGGCGGGGCCGTCGTCTCACTCCAGTTCGTATCTTCGGATGACATTGCGGACTTCCTCTCCTTTCTTGACCACGTCCATGAGGGCGGCCTGGAAGGCGTGGGGCTCGGGCACCTGGATGGCGTTGCGGCCGAAGACGACGCCCCCGGCGCCGTCCCGGACCTCGGCGGCGGCCAGCTCGAGAGCGTCGGCCTGGGTGGGCCGCTTTTCGGCGCCCAGCCCCAACACCGGCACGGGGCAGCCGGTCGTCACCTCTTCGAAGTCGCAGGTGTAGAAGGTCTTTATGGCGTCGGCGCCGAGTTCAGCCGCGATGCGGGCGCCGACCAGCACGTCCTGGTGCAGTTCTTGCGGTGTCATCTCCATGTGGCCGGTGGGGAAGTACTCGCCGATGACGGGCAGCCCCAGGTTGTGAGCCTCTGCTGTCAGTTTGGCGAAGACGCTGACGTTATCAGCGTCCCGCTCCTCGTCGCCGGTCTGGAGGGTCAGGGATACGAGCGGGATGTCCATCCCTTCCCGCAGGGCGTCCTCGACGCCGCAGGCGTGCACGCTGCGGGCGGCCCGGTAGCTCCACTTGAAGCAGTAGACCGAGTTCCAGTTGAGCCGCACGGCCGCCAGGGGGCGGCGGCTGCCGGCGAACAACTCGCAGCAGCGGCGCAGCATGCCGGGCGCCAGCAGGACGGCGTCCACGCCCGGGTTTATCCGGCGCGCCGTGGCCGGCAGGTCTTCCATCCCCTTAATCGGGCCGTCGAACATGCCGTGGTCTATCGCGATGATGACGGCACGCCCGTTCCCGAAGAGCCGTCTCTGCCGTATCTGTCGTCCGTCCATTGATGCTCCTTCAGACAAGCGTAACGCGCACGCCGCGCTCCCTGAGCGCCTCCACGTGCCGGGGGGCCGCGTCCCGGTCGGTGATGAGCTCGGCGATGTCCTGCGTCAGGAGGCAGCGCGCGCCGCCGGCGGCGCCCAGCTTGGAACAGTCCGCCACGACGACGGCGCGGCGGGCGTTGGCCGCCATGCGCTCGGCCACGCGGGCCGTCTCCATGTCCCCGGCGAAGCTGCCGCGCTCCGGGTCAATGCCGTCGCTGCCGATGAAGGCGACATCGGCGGTCAGCCGGTCCAGCATCAGCTCGGTGCCGGGGCCGACAAGGTCCGGGCTGCCCTGCCGGACCCGGCCGCCCACCAGTATCAGGTCCACCTCTTCCCGACCCCACAGGGTGCTGGCGATGACCAGGCTGCTGGTGGCGACGGTGCAGGGGACGGCGGCCGCACGGAGCGCCCCGGCCACCTGGAGAGTCGTGGTGCCGGTGTCCAGGAAGACGGCCTGGCCGGGCTCGACGAGGCCCACGGCGTGGCGGCCTATGCGGCGCTTCTGGGGTAGGTTGTGGCGACGGCGCTCGTCGAAGGCGAACTCGAACGATATGCGCTGGGCGGCCACCGCGCCGCCGTAGGCGCGCACCGCGGCGCCTGACTCCTCGAGCACCCCCAGGTCGCGCCGGATGGTCATCTCGCTGACGCCGAACCGCTCGGCGGCCTGGGCCGTTGAGACCCGTCCGTCGCGGGAGAGCAGCCGCGTCAGCTCGCGTCGACGCTCCTCGGCCTGGGTGGAGTTCGCGCACATGATGTGCGATTATGTGCGATGCGCACAGTGAGGTCAACCGGAATCCGCCGCCGGGGTGGGCATAGTTGGGTTGCCCAGACGAGGCGGATCCGGGAGGTCAGGCCTGGCCGAGTGCGAGTCAGTTCTCCACGGGAGAGGCGCTGGGGGTATCTCCGGCGTGTTTGCCTTTGCCGGCGTTGTCGGCCTTGCTCCTGAGGTCTGCCGAAGTGGCAAGCTGTGCGGCCAGGGACTGCCAGGTCGGGAACTCCCCCGTGTCCCTGCGCCCCAGCGCCATCGGCAGGAGGCGGCAGCGCAAGGCGGCCCGCCAGGGCCGGCTGGTCAGCTCGGCGAGCACTTCCCGCGCCCTCTCGGCGCGCGGTCCTGCCAGGGAGTCCAGGGCCCTGTCAAGATGCTCGGTGAGATAGGGGCCGCAGAGCGTCTCGGAGAGGTAATCCACGTTCCGGGGCAGCCAGCGGCCGCCCAGCAGAAAGGTGTCCGACCCCCACAGCACGGGAGGCCCCCCGCCGAGTCCCGGCGAGGCGGACGGGAAGACGGGATTTACCTCGTCGTCACATATCAGGCAACTGGCATACTGCACAACCGCCACGGCGTGACCCGGCCGCCGGCAATCCCACAGCGCCTCCCACAGGGCGGGGACGTCTTTCGTGAAGACGCCGTAGTCAGCCAGGCAGTCGAACCATATGCCGGCGGCGGAAGGGTCGGTTATGCAGAGGGACTCCTCCTCCGCTATGTGGTCCAGCAGACCCTGGCGCATGAACCGCACGACCGCCTCGCGGCGCCGGACCGAGAGGTGTTTCTCGACGATGAGCGTGTCCGCGAGCACGCGGTGGAACCGGGAGACGAACCAGCCGTTCCAGTGGGTTAGCTCCTCGCGCCAGATGCGCAGCAGGGAGGGCAGCAGGTAGCGCAGGTGGGGCCGAAAGCGGGAATCGTCCGCACAGACGTCCAGGAAGACGGAAAAGTCGTCGGCGGTCAGCTCGTCGGGGTCGCCATCCAGGAGCCGGTTGATCACGTGCTCCCGACTCTCGGGGTCACCGGCGCAAACGAACTCGGGCCTGCGCATACCCGCAAAGGCCTTTTCGAAATGCCTGTCGGGCATGGCTCGGTTTGCACCCATTCGCACCGCCTGATATCGGAGGCGCTCACTTCCGCGCGCCGTCCCCTGCCACAACCAAGGCGCCGGGGAAGGTCATCGCGCCGTAACGCAACACTAAAACGGGCGACCGACTTCGTCTCTTCTTTCGGTGAAATAACGGGCTTTCCCCGGCCAAGCGTGCTCAGCCCCGGGGTCCGTGCCGGAGTTTGAGACGCGCACCGCTCAAAATCCCGTGACCGGTGGGGCCTCTGCCGCCCGGTGCCGGGTTCTTCCCGGATTCTGTCAGAACGCGCCTTATACCGAAAATCCTCCCTTCCTGTCAAGTGGAAACTCCCGCAAAATCAAGGCTGCCCTGAGAGGCAGAGCCAACCGCACTGACCACGGGCATGATGTCTGCGAAAGCGTGTCAAGAGCCCGTGTTGTCGCGCGGCACGGCCCGGCGCCGTCCTGGAACGCTTTGACATCCGCACCAACCCGGCTATCATGCAGGTGATGTTCATTATGAGGGAGCGAAAATGGCACAACATGCGAAAACAGGCGCCCGGGTGAGGCGCCGGGACAGCAGGACGTGGGTGGAAGGAGTCCCGGAAAGCGGGGTCGGCGAGGGGTGGGACAGGCTGGTGCGCGGGATCCGCATTCTGCTGGAACACCGCGGGGAGGAGGTGCAGCTTCGCCGGCTGATGGCACTTTCCGGGGATGCTTTCAACCTTTGTTTTGCCGCCGGCTGGCACGGCATGGCGCGGCTGGCCGTGCCGACCGACACCCTGGGCAACGTGGCGGCCGCCTTCGGCTATGACCAATGGTGGCATGCCCCGCTGCGGGCCCGGGAGATGAGCCGCCTGCCGCTGAGTGCCCGGCGGGAACTGACCCACAGCGCCCTGAAGCAGATACGTGAGGAGATAGACGCCGGGCGCCCCGTGCTGGCGGGGGGCTGCACCGAGAGAGGGTGCGACGCCTGGAGCGTGGTGGTCGGCTACGACGACTCGGGAGAGCAGCTCTGCCATGTTGGCATCGGCGAGCCCTACTGCTGGGCTTCCGTGCGCGGTCTGCAGGCCGGGGACGAGCAGGAGGCCCCGGGCTACTGGGACGGCTGCGTGCGAGGCACGGTGCGGCCGAACTTCGTGGGTGGTCGCCTGGCGAACCCGGTCTTCTTGCTCGGGGAGTCGCACGGCCTTGCGGGCGGCCGTGCCACCGCCGTCGGCGCGCTTTCGCGGGCGGTCGACCTGTTCGAGGCCGACCGCCACGAGGCGCGCCAGTGGGGCGACTTGACCTGCTGGTTCGGCAGGCGGGCCTATCAGGAATGGGCCGGGGCGCTGGATGACTTCCACCCCGCAGCCGACTCGGCGCAGGCCGCCGACGGCGGCTGCTGCGTGCCCGACACCAGGCTCGTCATGGCCGGGATGCTGGACAACGTGGTGCGCGGTCGCACCGCAGCGGCGGAGTTCTGCAACCGGGCCGCAGACGTGTTGGGCAACGTGCGGCACCATACGGACGCCGCCGCCCGGTCCTACCGCCGCGAGGTGGCGCTTGCGCGCGACGCCTTCCCGGCCTTTATCGCCGGGGGCCCCCGGGAGATGGAGGAGTGGCTGGCGGACCCGGAGAGACGCTCTCTGGGTGCGGAGGCCGTCCGCAACATGCTCGAGCACGAGCAGGCTGCCGTGCGCGCCATCCAGCAGGCCCTCCAGGTGGAACGCCAGGAGGTGCCTCCCGCTTCAACACACTCCGTGGCCAGCAGGGAAGAGGCCGCCAGGAGCCGGGAGAAACTGGAGGAGGAAAAGGAGGGCTTGTGAACCGAGGCCGGCCCGGGGCGCGGGCCGCTCTCCGCCGGAACACGATACAGCATACGACCCGCTGCCAGCCCGCGCGGGTGACCCCAGAGCAGGAGGCTGCAGCCATGACCGATCCCCAGCCCGTCTTCAGAGACCCTGACCAGCCCCTCGACCAGCGCGTCAATGACCTTATCTCCCGGATGACTCTCCAGGAGAAGGTCGAGCAGCTCTACTACGACGCCCCGGCCATCGAGCGGCTCGGCATCCCGCGTTACAACTGGTGGAGCGAGTGCCTGCACGGCGTGGGGCGCGGCGGCATCGCCACCGTCTTTCCCCAGTGCATCGGCATGGCGGCGTCCTGGAACCCGGAGTTGCTTGAGCGCGTGGCTACGGCCATCGGGGACGAGGCGCGCGCCCGCTACCACGAGCTGGCCGAACGCCGCGACGACCGCACCACCTACAAGGGGCTGACGTTCTTCACCCCGAACGTCAACATCTTCCGCGATCCCCGCTGGGGCCGCGGCCAGGAGACCTACGGCGAGTGCCCCTACCTGAGCAGCCGCATGGGGGCGGCGTTCGTGCGCGGCCTGCAGGGCGAGCACTCCCACTACATGAAAGCCGCCGCTACGGCCAAGCACTACGTCGTCCACAGCGGACCGGAGCCCGAGCGCCACACCTTCGACGCCCGCGTCAGCCTCAAGGACCTCTACGAGACCTACCTGCCCGCTTTCCGTGCGTGCGTGGTCGAGGCCGGAGCCGCCTCCGTGATGGGCGCCTATAACAGGACCAACGGCGAATCCTGCTGCGCCAGCGAACTGCTGTTGGACCGGATACTGCGCCGCCAGTGGGGTTTTGCAGGCTACGTGGTCTCCGACCTCGGCGCCGTCACGGACATCCACGCCGGCCACAAGCTCACCTCGGACGCGTGCGAGTCCATTGCCCTGGCCATGAAGACGGGCCTGGACCTGGGGCTGGACCGCTGCTACAGGCAGCTTGGCGAGGCCGTCGAGCGCGGGCTCGTGAGCGAAGCCGAGGTGGAACGCGCACTGCGCCGCGTGCTGCCGTCGCGGTTCCGCCTGGGCATGTTCGACCCGCCGGGCCACGACCCTTACGAGGACACCCCGTACGAGACGAACGACTGCGAGGAGCACCGCGAGCTGGCCCTCCATATGGCGCGAGAGTCCATCGTTCTGCTCAAGAACGAGGACGGACTGTTGCCCCTGAGCGAGGCCATCGGTTCCGTGCTGGTTGTGGGGCCGACGGCCGACGACCGCACCGTGCTGCTGGGCAACTACGCCGGAACGCCCTCCGAGCCCATGACCGTGCTGGACGGCGTCCGGGCGCGCATCGGGGGCTCCGCCAGGGTCTGGTACGCTCAGGGTGCCGACCTGGTGGACGGTCTGCACGGCCCGTGGGTGGAGCCTGACCGCTGGCTCAGCGAGGCACTGGCCATGGCGGACCGGTCCGAGGTGATCATAGCGTGCGTCGGCCTGGCCCCGCGCCTGGAAGGCGAAGAGGGGGCCGCCTCCCTGTCCGAGAAGGGCGGCGACCGGGAGAGCCTGGAGATACCCGCCCCCCAGATGCGGATGCTGCGGGCGCTGCACGCGACGGGCAAACCGGTGGTGGCCGTGCTGACCGGCGGCAGCCCGCTGGCCGTCGGCTGGCTGGACGAGAATATCCCGGCCATCCTGGACTGCTGGTACGGCGGACAGGCCGGCGGCCGGGCCGTGGCCGACGTGCTGTGGGGCGACTACAACCCCGCCGGTCGCCTGCCGGTCACGTTCGTGCGCTCGGTCGAGCAACTGCCGCCGTTCGAGGACTACGCCATGGAGGGCCGCACCTACCGCTACCTCGAAGAGGAGCCGCTCTATCCCTTCGGCTTCGGCCTCAGCTACACCACGTTCCGCTATGACAACCTCGAGGTCGGTCCCGGCTCCGTGCCGGCCGGGGAGCCGGTCACCGTCTCGGCGGACGTCACCAACACCGGCGAACGGGCCGGCGATGAGGTCGTCCAGCTCTACCTCACCGACGAGAAAGCGTCCGAGCGCGTGCCCATCCGCCAGTTGCGCGGCGTGCGGCGCATCCACCTGCAGCCGGGGCAGACGGCCCGCGTTGAGTTCGAACTCGGTGCCCGCGACATGGCCATGGTCAACGCCGAGGGCCGCCACGTGGTCGAGCCGGGCTGGTTCATGCTCACCGTCGGAGGCCGCCAGAGCGACAGCCGCAGCGAGGAACTGGCCACCTCCAACATCCTGACTGGCCGCTTCGAGGCCACCGGAGAGGCTGTCATCCTGGACTGGTAGGCGGCCGGGCATGGTGCCGACTTACTGCCGACGCTGCCGGCTGAGCGGGGCTTACCCTGTCTGAAGGCGAAAGCATGGCTTGCGCACCCGGAAGCTCCGTTCCTGCGTCGGGAGCGGCCCCTCGCGCTTTCTACGTCAAAGGTATGGGGCTTCTTGGTGGCGGCCTGGCGCCGCCGGCACAAGGGGAGGCGACGGCTGAGTCAGTTGGCATCCTGTGCCGGCTGGCGTACCATGGCGCGGGATAGGGTGAACGAAGTGCGGTTGGCCCCTGGGGGGTTTACGCCGTGATCAACGGGACGAATCGGATGAAAGCGTTTCTGACGGCGACGGTGCTGATGGCGGCCATTGTGTTCGCGGCGGACCCGGTCTGCGGCGCCCTGGTGCGCCGGGCGGATACGGACCGGCCGGGCATGCTGTGGAGCGTGCTTCACGACAACGACCTGCTGGCCCTGCGGGCCCGGTTCGTGGTGGCGACGCCGGGATGGCGCACGAGGCTGGACGGCACGGCTGCCCGGAATGTGCGGTTCGAGGAGGACGGCCCCCTGCGGCAGTGGTCGGGCGACCTCGAACTCGACGGGCAGAGGGCGTTCGAATACGAGCAGACGCTCCGGCAGGAGGGCGACTCCCTCAAGTTCACGCTCAACATCCGGGCCCTTCGCGATGCCGAGCTGGCCGGCGTCTTCCTCGACGCGCAGGTGCCCGCCGAAGACTTCCGGGACGGCACGTTGAGCACCACGGACGCCGAGGGGCGCACCCGAAGCGAAAACTTGCCAGCCCCTGCCTCGCGGGAGGAGGTGGCGTCCGGCACCATGCGGCGGGTTGAGTTCGAGGTCCCCGGGGGGCGGCGGCTCGCCTTCGAGCCCGTCTCGCCGCTGCATCTCAGCGTCACTGCCCACCCGGGCTGGATCATCCCGCATTACCGGCTGCTCGTGACGCTCCACGGCGGGAGCATGGAAGCCGGCCAGAGCGTGGAGGCGAGCTACACCTTCCGTCCCGGCGGCGAGAGCGAGCGGCGGCCCGCCAGCCTGCGCCTGGACCGGGGGCGGGAGCGCTACGAGCTGCACGGGTTCGGGGGGAACTACTGCTTCTGGCCGCGCGGCCCGGACGTTGATCACACGCTTGACAGCCTGAACCCGGTCTGGACCCGCACACAGATGTTCCTGATGTACTGGGAGCCCGAGCGGCAGGACTATGACCTCGACGAGCCGGACGGCATCGACTGGGAGCCTTTCCGGCGCCAGGTGAGGCAAAACTGGATAGTGCGCACGGAGATGGAGGCCGCCGCAAGGATGGCCGAGCGGGACATCCCCTTCATCATCTCCTGCTGGCAGGTGCCGGACTGGGCCCGCGTGCCGCCCGAGCAACAGGACGCCCGGGGCCGGCGTCCCATCGCTCGGGAGCGGTGGCCGGAGCTGATAGAGTCCATATGCGCCTACCTGCTCTACCTGCGCGAGAACTAC
>PUMJ01000296.1 GCA_003551305.1 Candidatus Brocadiaceae bacterium | reverse complement strand
CCGTCGGAGAGGCGCTGCATCTGGATAATCAGGTCCAGGGCGCTGGACATCTGCTGGCGCACGGCGCGCTGGGGCAGTTCGAAACCGCCCATCGCGACCATCGTCTCCAGCCGGGCCAGCGCGTCGCGGGGGGTGTTGGCGTGAATGGTGCACATCGAGCCGTCGTGCCCGGTGTTCATGGCCTGCAGCATGTCCAGCGCTTCCCGCCCGCGCACCTCGCCCAGGATGATCCGGTCCGGCCGCATCCGCAGGCTGTTTATCAGTAGTTCGTACTGCGTCACCTCGCCCTTGCCCTCGATGTTGGGGGGCCGGGTCTCCATGCGTACCACGTGGGGCTGCTGAAGCTGCAGCTCCGCGCTGTCTTCGATGGTCACAATCCGCTCCCGAGGGCTGACGGAGGCGCTCAGGATGTTGAGCGTGGTGGTCTTGCCGGCGCCTGTTCCGCCGCTGATCAGGATGTTAAGTCGCGCGCGGACGCACGCCTCGCAGACTTCGGCTATCTCCTCAGTGATGGTGCCGTAGCTGAGCAGGTCTTCCAGCGACAGCGCGTCGACGCGGAACTTCCGGATGGACAGGACAGGATAGTCCACGGCCAGCGGCGGTATGACGGCGTTGACGCGGGAGCCGTCCGGCAGGCGGGAATCGCACATGGGGGAACTCTCATCAATATGTCGCCCCACGGTCGAGACGATCCGGTCCATAACGTGTCGCAGGTGGCTGTTGTCCTTGAACTCAACGTCGGTCAGGTAGAGTTTGCCCTCACGCTCGACGTAGACCTGCTTGGCGCCGTTGACGAGGATGTCGCTGATGCTGCTGTCGTGCAGGAGCGGCTCCAGGGGGCCGAAGCCGACCACTTCGTCAACGACTTCCTGGACGAACTGCTCCCGCTCTTTGCGGTTGAAGCCCACGCTGGCCTGGTCCATCAACTTGCCGACGACCTGGCGGATCTGGCTCCTGACCTCTTTCTCGTCCAACTCACTCAGGATGGACAGGTCCAGCGCGTCCAGCAGCTTGCGATGGACTTTGAGCTTGAGTTCCTGGTAATTGTCCCGGCTCAGGGAGATTTTCTGTTTCTGGACGTTGTATTTCTGGGTTTTAGGTTGTTTTTTCGATTCACGAGCCGGCCTTTTCGGCGTCTGCTTCTTCTCGGCCTCCTGGCCGGAGCCGGCCTTTTCTCTCACTGGCTCGGAGGAGCGGAGCCGGCTGATTCGGTCTCTCAGGCTACTCATCTTGCCCTCCTCGACGACGGAGTTCGGTCACTGTATTCATGTTCAGCGGGCCCAGCTGAAGAGACCGCGCTTCTTTTTCGGCTTCACGTGGGGCTGCACGCCGGCCGTGTGCTGCGCCAGCGCGATCAGGCTCATGGCGACCGGGCTGTCCGGATCACATTCTTCGAGCATCTGGCCCGAGTTCAACGACGTGACAACGGGCTCCGATGCGTAAGGGATGAGCCAGTGGACAGGCAGGTCCACGTGCTCGACGATCTCGTCCAGCGACACCTGGTCGCTGTCGTAGAAGCGGTTGATGACCAACCTTATCTTCTCCCGCTTGTAATCCAGTTCCAGGAACGTCTCCAGGGCCCGGATGGTGTTGCGGATTCCGGGGAGGAGCATGTCACAGATCAGGAAGATCTCGTCCGCCTCGTCCAGCCCCACAATCGAGCGTTCGTCAATGGCGTGAGGCATGTCCAGGACGATGTGCTGATATGTCTTGCGGCAGACCTGGATGACCGGCCGCAGGCTCAAGGGGTCAATACCCTCCAGGTCGGCGATGGAGACCGGGCCGGGCAGGACGGCGGCGCCACTGGAATGACGCGTCATGAACGTGCGCAGCAGGTTCTCATCCAGCCGCTCGTGCTCCTGCACGGCGTCCACCAGGGTATGGGTGAACTCGCGGATGTCCATCGTGAGGGCCACGGCGCCGAACTGGAGGTTCATGTCGATGAGGGCGGCGGCGTTCGTTGCGCGCAGCTCCGAAGCGATGGAGGCCGCCATATTGCAGGCTATGGTAGTGACGCCGGTACCCCCGGTGGCGCTGAAGACGGCGATGACGCGGCCCTCGCGCTGGGCCATGATGCCCTTGCGGCGGAACAAGCCGTCCATGGCCTTGGCCAGTTCCTGCATGTCCAGCGGGAATTCCAGGAACTCGTCGCTGCCGGCCCGCATGCAGGAGACGAGCAGTTCCTGGGTGGGCTCTTTGCTGACGACGATCATGCCCACGTCGGCCGGGCCGGCGCTGATCGCCTCGATGGTCTTCAGGGCGGGGTCGTTCGGGGTATCGACGCCGACGACAACCACTGTGGCGCTCTCTTCCTGCACACGGGCAGGGGCATCCCGAAGGTCTGTGATCGTCTCGATCTCCAGCTCGGAGTCATACTCGTGGAACGCCCTGATGACGTCCTGGCAGTACTGCTGGTTCGGATGGACAACGAATATGCTGATTTCCGCCATTTCTGAGCCCGCCTTGTTCTCAGGCATCTTCGGTTGCGCTACTCTCCGCCTCCTCGATCAACCGCTCAAGCTGCGGGTTTTGAGGATGGTCGGGGAACTGTTCTTTCATCTGGCCGATCTTCTGCCGAGCGCGCTCGAACTGACCGTCGTTCACGAAAGTCTCCACCACCTGCCGGTCCAACCTGTAGCGGGAGCCGGCTTCGTGGAGCCTTCTTCGAAGCTGACGGTAAACCTCCTCGGGGGAGACCTCACCCTGCTCGGTCTGGAACGGGCCCCCCTCGAACGACTCCAGTTCCCGGAGCTTCTCCTCGGCCTGGGGCAGCCGGCCCCGCGCGATGGCCTGCTCAACCTCCCGGCGAGCGGATGTGAACCGGGCCGCCCGGCGGTGATCCTGCAGGGCCCGTTCGGCGCGTGCACGCAGGTCGGCCACGCGCTCATCCAGGCCGTGCTCGGGGCATTCCCGCTCTATTCTGTCCAGCAGAGACATGGTGCGGGAGAAGTCGGCGTCCTCGTTGAGCGCCGTTTCGGCATCTCGCAGCAGCGAGGCGGCGAGCCCGGCCCGGGCCTCGACGGCCAGGGTCGGCGCCTGCTCGGTCACTTCGCCCAGCTCGCCGTACTGGCTTACGGCTCGCTCCAGTGTGCTCAGGGCGTCCTCGTATTCGCCCTCCTCTATCAGCTGCCTGGCGGCCGCGAGCAGGTCGCCCGCCTCCTGGCGGCGGACCTGCTCCTGCTGGTATGCATTCACCAGCACCGGGCCGTTGCCACAGGGGCCGGCTGCGGGGCGCAGCAAAAGTTCGTGAGACTTGTCAGCGGCGATAAAATCCTGCCGGTGTTCCTTGCGTATGAGCAGCAGCACGTTCGGACTGACGTCGTCTTCTCTGCGAGGTGCGGGGCGCCCGAGCCGGTCCAGGCTGCCCACCGCATAAAGACGCACGCAACGCATGAAGTCCAGGGGCCTTCTGTCCACCATCTGCAGCACGTCCACGCTCATCCCCGGCCGCAGCAACCCGCTGACGATGTCCTCTCTGTCCACACGGACACGCTCCAGGTACATGCTCTCGGGGATGAAATCCGCGTCGGCGATGACGCGGGGCTTCAGGATGGGTTCGTGCTGGGTGATATCCGTCCAGGCGCGACAGACCTCGCCGAGGGTCTCCGCTTTCTCTTCCTCAGGGATGGCGCCGGCCGGGACGAGGTTCCTGGGCCAGGCCACGAACCTGACGTTGTGTTCCTCTTCCTCCCCCTCTCCGGGCAGCACCAAGCGTTCACCGAAACTGATGTCGCGCGTGGCCAGCAGTATGTGGACCCGTTCGACCTGGGGCTCATTCGTCCCGCCCTGGGAAAGATACCGGTGGGCAGCCAAGGCCGCCACCAGGGCGCACACGACGCCGACTGCAAGGTAGAGTATGGCACGTTGTGTTTTCATGAGACCTCTTCCCACCCTCGTTGTCCCTGAGAAGCGTTCCCGCCGAGCCGCGTCTCCCATGGAGCGCCGCCCGGGGCGGCTCTATTCGTGACGAAACGTGCAACGGCCCGTCATCGGCACAATCCCGGAAAAACCCGGCAGCAGGGAACCGACTAGTACCCGGAAATCATAAGTTACAGAGACGGTCACCGCGTCACCCTCCAGCGCAGCCGCAAGGCCGCCTTCGCGTTCGCTGCCGTTCGAATCCTCGACCGCCATGCTGATGGTGCCCTCCTCGAGCGGCAGCCCGACACCGGTCAAAAAACCCTCGACCGTGTCCATCACCTCGGCTTCCGTCTGGTTGGGCAGCGATGCCCTGCGGGCGCCCTCCCGCGCGGCGTTAGTCAGCAGGTGCATGTTGTAGTAGGCCCTGCCGAATTCCAGCGCCCCGAACACCAGCAGCACAAATACCGGAAGCACGAGAGCGAACTCCACCACGGCCTGCCCGCCGCGCCCTCGGTCACCTCTTCGCCGAGCCTGTTGCGTCATTGCCGGACCCCTTGCTTTCGAGTCAGGAACGGCGTTCGCACCGCAACGCCGTCACGAAGCCCGGGGCTGATATCTGCACCCCGAAACTCACCCATCCAGGAAGCAAAAGCAATGCCGACACTTCTTGATCCCCTCACAAGCCGCCAGAGAACCCCTGAGGTCCCTTCGCCCCATTCCCTCGCCCGCTCCGGGGCAACGCTGCAGTCTCATTATTCTACACAGGCACGGCCTTCCGCCGTGACGCGCACCTTTGCTCGGTCAAGGGAGGGAGCCGCCCGGCCGGCAAGATGACCTGCGGAATGGATAAGTGCGCCCCGGGAGGGCTACGTTGCGCGCGCCAGGGGAGGTCGGGCAGAGGGGCCCGGCCGGCGTCACCAGGATTGCGTACGCAAAAGCCAGGGTAACCGCAGATGAACGCAGACAATCCGCCGGCAACTGAGCGTGGCACGATTGCCCGGGCGCGTCAGCGCCAGCACTCACCGTCGGGACCTGGTGCGGTCCGGTGCGGGTAAGGCGCGAAAGGCATACAAGACCGGCCCCCTTCGGGGCGCGCCACGGGCTGGTACGTGGCATACCTGCGGCAGCGCTGCCTTCGACAGGGCTGCTTGCCGCAGCCCCGGCCCCACGGCCCGCACAGCCGGCGGCCACGGGCTCTCCGTCAGAGGGCAAAGTCCAGGTCCTTGACCCGGCCGGTGTCCGTCTGGAACACGCGCAGCTTCAGACGCAATTCGCCGGTCGCTTCGGCGGGAAAGAAGAGCACGCCGTGGCCGAGTTCGCCCGGAGCGACGGCCTTGTTCTGGAGGGATGCGTCCCGCAGGTCACGGGCTATCCGGCGGCCGACCTGCTGGTCGGTGAGGGCGTCTGCGCCGCCGATGACCGTCCCGCCGGCGCCACCGACCACCAGCCCGGTCCCGGCGGCGGACGTCACACTGTCGCCGGTCACCACGCCCACGGCCGCGCCCACAATGGCGCCACCCAGCCCGCCCAACACCGCGCCCCGGCCGCTGCGAGCCCCCAGTTCGCCCCAGGCCGTCTTGCTCTCGATGCGCTCGCGCGCAAGGTCCGTCGGCAGGATAGCCCACATCTCGCCCTTGGACTCCCGCAGGAAAGTCTGCTCCGGCACAATACGCAACTCCGAAGCGGACTCGTTGCTGATGACCACCTGCACCGGAAGCACGCCGGCCCCGATGATATCGAAACCGAAAGCCTCCCTGGCTCGCCTCCGGTCACTGACGGCCTCAGCGGCCAGAAGCGCCCCCTCGAGCTCCCGGTGGTTGGCGTACTCCGAGGGCATCCGGAACGAGAGCGGCTTTCGCTGGTAGCGGCTGCAGCCGAGCAACGTCAACACGGCAAGGCTCAACACAACTGGCGCTGCACATCGCCTCATGGGCAAACCCCTCCTG
>PUMJ01000021.1 GCA_003551305.1 Candidatus Brocadiaceae bacterium | reverse complement strand
TCATTCTTCGTGTTCTTCGTGTGCTTCGTGGTAGAAGCCGTTGCCGTTCGTCCCTTCCCCGCCGTTCCTCGGCGTTCTCCGCGCTCTCTGGGGTGAATTTTTCGTCCTTCTTCCCTGCCGCTGCACATGTTACAATAACCGGTGTGGCCTACCGAACATCCTCGGGAACCCACATGGAACGAACCCCTCCCATCGCACGGGCCGGAAAACCCGCCGGGCGCCACCGGCAGGTGCACGGCCAGAACCCTGCGGGCATCCCGAGCGTGGGGGACATCGCGCTGATCGAGCCTGCGGGGGCGTCCCCCTGCGTGCCGGCTGCCGACCAGGTCGGCACGGTCTGGGCCCTGCTGGACGGGAGCGGCCAGCAGGCCAACACCTACGAGTATGACGCGTTCGGCGTCGCCCGCGCCGCGAGCGAGACCATCCCGAACCCCTACCGCTTCGGCGGCAAACCCCTGGACCCCGACACCGCCCACTACCACTTCATCGCAAGGCAGTACATGCCCAAGCTGGGGCGGTTTGCCAGCAGGGATCGCTTTGCGCCTTTGGCTTTCCTGATCTCCGACGGCTTGTATGCTGCTCCTGATTGGGCCTTGACCGTTTTGCTGCTCCGTGTTGCGGCGCCGAGGGCGGCGCCGACAGATGCGGCTGTGTTCGCTGGTCCTTTCGGGGTTGTTCCAGAAGAAGCTTACTGCTACCCCCCTGCACCTCTAAGCAGGTTGGACCCTACCGGTCTCTGGCTGAGCGATGTGCATCGGGGTCGCACGGTGCAGACCGCTGGCTTTGCCCAAGGCTACGACTCGTGCCGAGGATGCTATACCAGGCTTTGGCAGGCAGACTCCGCCGCTATAGGGGCGGCAGACAACGCAGTGGACTTCACCTATGGAATGGCCCCGTTGCCTGACCCCGTTGGAGACTACAGCTGGCATTTCGATGTCCGAGCGGCACGGGGCATTCCAGACGGCCCTGTGGTGCCGGGATTGCGCGCGGACCATGTGAAGGAGGAGTTCGAACTTGCGGTGGCAGCTGCAAAGAAGGGCGACTGCGACGAAGCGATGAGACGGCTCGGGTGGTCGCTTCACCCATTACAGGATGCGTACGCTCATACCGGGACGGACCCGGCCGGTCATTACGCTGAGACGCCGCATAAGCATGTCTCCGGCCCGCGCGCGGCGAATGCGGACTCATGATACGCGGCGGATAGGATGAGGCCGACAGGCTGACGGACAGGAGCGGATGTACTCTGAGGAAGGGAGGCGGACCTGTGATAGGTAGGCGAACCATGACGCGAGTGGCGGGTTTTGCCGTGGTGGCGGCGATGCTTCTCCCTGGGGGTCTGGCGGGCCGGACCGGCGGTGAGCAGCCCGGCCGGGATGGGCCGCCCGCACAGGACACGGCGGCCGAAGAGGAGGAGCTGTTCGGACCGCTGACGTTCAACTCCGAGCTGCCCTTTGACGTGTGGGTCGTGAGGATTGACCGGGAGACCATGCACAGGCGCCACGTAGGCGCCGGCAGCACGCCGGCCGCCGAGCCCCTGCGCATTCCCGAGTGCACCTACTGGGGGGTCACTTCGCGCGGCGAACCGAGCTGGGAGGCAGTGGCGCGGGAGGTGCGCCACCAGGACATCCCGGGCCTCGGGATGTGGGGCGCCACCCACGCGGACCTTCAGCACCTGCAGGGCTTGCACAACCTGCGGGTGCTTGACCTGCGTCTCGCTGAAATCGGCGACGCGGGCCTTCAGCACCTGGGCGAGTTGCACAACCTCCGCGACCTTACCCTCCCGCAATATGTGACCGACGCGGGCTTTCAGCACCTGCGCGGTCTGCACAACCTCCGCGTGCTTGACCTCTCGAACACTCTGGTCACCAACGCGGGGCTGGAGCATCTGCGCGCACTGGACAACCTGCGAAAGCTGAACCTCTCGGGCAACTGGGTGACCGATGCCGGCCTTGAGCACCTGCGAGAGCTGGACAACCTGCGGTGCCTCGAACTCGACCGGCTTGGAGTGACCGACACGGGCCTTGAGCACCTGGAGGGGCTGCACAACCTGCGAAGGCTGAACCTCTCAAGCACCTGGGTGACTGATGCCGGCCTCGAGCACCTGCGCGGACTGCATCACTTGTGGTGGCTTCAGCTCAGTGTCACCAGAGTCACCGACGCGGGGCTTGAGCACCTGCGGGGACTACGCAACCTGCAGTGGCTCGAGCTCAGACGTACGGAAGTCACTGACGCCGGCCTGGCGCACCTGCGGGAGCTCGTGAACCTGACGGAGCTTGATCTTAGCTGGACTCAGGTCACCGACGCGGGTCTTGAGAATCTGCGCGGGCTGCACAACCTCCAGGTGCTTTCGCTCTCGAACACTCAAGTCGCCGATGCCGGCCTTGAGCACCTGCAGGGGCTGCACAACCTGCGACGGCTTACGCTCAGCCACACTCTGGTCACCGACGCCGGCCTGGAGCACCTGCGCGAGCTGCACAACCTGCGGATCCTCCGCCTCAGGCACGCCCGAGTCACAAGGGCGGGTGTGGAGTCGTTGAAAGAAGCGTTGCCCGACGTATTTGTCTCGCGCTGAGCGAAGGAGGCGGCGGGAGGTCCACAGGCAAGAGCGAGCATCGAATTATGGATGGCGGACGGAAAGCAAACGACGGCATCCCGAGCGTGGGGGACATCGCGCTTACCGAGCCGGCCGGGGCGGCCCCCCGCCTGCCGACGGCCGACCAGGTCGGCATCAGATCCTGGCGGCCATTGTGGCCCCTTGCCGAAAGGAGAATGATATGACAAGCATCCGGTTTCTCGCGATGGGCAGCGCGGGCCTGGGGGTGGTTTCATTCCTCTGGTTCGTTTTCTTCGTGCTGCAGGAACTCATGCCGATGCCTGTCCATATACCGCGTCGGATCGCGGTGTGGGTCGGATTCCCGCTCACACTTGCTCTCCCCATTGCGGCCATAGTTCTGGGGCTTATGGCCACCGTCAAGATGCGCGCACAAGTGGGTCCGCCAATGTGGGGCGAGCAGAGCGCGGCGACAACAGGCGTTGTGCTCGGCGGGGTCGTCCTTTTTCTCTGTCTGCTGCTCCTGCTGTGGATACTGACCCTGCCGACCTGATAGGGGTATCGTGCACGACTTCAATGCCATGCGTCAGATGCGGACAAACCCGGCGGCTTGGCGAACGCGGCCTGCTTTCTCAAGCCACGTGGGCTGCGCCCGAACGTTTGCCCGGGGCTGTGCGCTGGTGCTCGGGGGGTGTTGATGAGATCGGCATGAGGTTCAGGGTGGATACATGACCGCGTGCGCTGACACGCGGAAAAGCCTCCGGGCGTATTGTCATGAAAGGAGACCATCATGGTAGCCAGAATCCTTGTGATTGTCGGGCTGTCCGTACTGAGTTTCTGGCCTTTTCCACCGAGGCGCACCGAAGAAGACAGGAAGTGCGCGGACCTGGTGGAAGCTGTGGCGCAGGGCGACGAAGCGGCTGTGCGTGCGAAGTTGCAGGAGTCTCCCGCACTCGTCAACTGCATTACCGGGCACCCTGCGGACAGCACGCGCTGGACGCCGCTGACGCGGGCTGCCCACGCCGGCAAGACGTCAATGCTGAACTTGCTGATCGAATCCGGGGCCGATGTGGACCTAAGGGGATACTGGAGGGCGACCGCGCTCTACCATGCTGTGCAAGAGGGACACCAGGCGTGCGTCCGGTTGCTGCTGGAAGCGGGTGCTGATCCGGCCCTCCCCGATGAGCGGGGTTCCGTCCCCATCCTGCTGGCCCTGTACAACGATGATCTGGAGATAGTTCGCCTCCTTTTGGACCACGGCGCAGAGCGCAATGCACGTGTTCTGGCGGCCCTGGGGGATACTGACGCCCTGGAAGCACTTCTGAGCGAGGACCCGGAGGCCCTTGACTCACGCGAGCACGACCCGATGCAAACCGCACCGCTGCACTGGGCTGCGCGGTTCGGCCACCTGGAGGTCGTGATGTTTCTGGTTGAGAGCGGCGCCTGGCTGGACGTTCCTGATGGAGGCCTAACGTTCGCGGCTGACAGAGGCCTCGGGCTCACCCCGCTCGGGTGGGCGGCATGGAAGGGGCACCGGGACGTTGTCCGGTACCTGATCGCAAGCGGAGCGGAATTCGATGCTCTTTCTGGCGCAGAACTAAGTCCTCTGTCTTTGGCCGCCTGGATGGGACACTATCACATTGTCGCTGACCTTCTGGACAAGGGAGCCAGCATCTCTGTGCCCGTACACCTCGTAGACCTCGAGGAGACACCACTGCACTATGCGGCAGATGGCGGGTGCGTTCGCTCAGCGAGACTCTTGATTGAGCGCGGCGCCCCCGTTGATCCGAAAAACCTACTGGAGTATCCGCAACCAGTGCTGTGGGTTGAGAGCCGCCACCAGGTGGACCAGCCGACGCGCGGACCGCGATACGCGGAAACGATGGTGCGTGACGCCTACGGCTCTGGGAACAGGGACAGGGTTGAGCTGAAACAGCTAGCCTGGGTCTGGAAAGAGCTTGACGAGGAACCGGGCGTGCGGTGCTACCACACGCCGCTGCAGCGGGCGGCCCGTCGCGGCCAAACGGCCGTGGCGTTCATGCTGCTGGAAGCCGGGGCTGACCCCGCATCCGGCTACTACGGCACGCCGCTGCACTGGGCCGCCGGCGCGGGCCATCTCGACACAACCCGCCTGTTGCTGGAACACGATGCTGACCCCGGGGCCCACCGGGACATCCTGGGCACACCGCTGCATTGGGCAGCGCGGGAGGGTCAGACGGGGACCGCGGACGTCCTGCTGCGGCACGGTGCCGACCTCGAAGCCGGGGACGGGAACGGCAGGACACCCCTCCATCTGGCCGCCCTCTACGGGCAGGCGGATTTCGTCGGGTGGGCGACAGAGGCAGGGGCGAGCGTGCACGCCACCGATGACCACGGCGATACGCCCCTCGCACTGGCCGAGAAGGAAGAGCACACGGACGTCGTGGAGTACCTGCGCGAGCACCGCCAGCGGCAGTAGGCCGCCGGCCGGGTGCGGACCGACTCGGCCCCCGCGGGCGCGTGCAGGAACTTTGAGGATTGGGACGGATGGGAGGGACGAAACATGAGGGAATATCTGGCTGCAAAAGGCAGTGAACGGACGATACTGCTCGTCGCTCTTCTGTTGGCGGTGGGTTGGATTGCACAGTCGGCGTACTTCCAACGTGCTTCCGGGCGACAGGGGCCGGGCACTGTTCGAGCAAGGTCTGTTGTGATCGTAGACGCTGCCGACGTGGAGCGCGGCCGCCTCACGTGGGAGGCCGACCGGCTGGTGCTGGAGGCCATGGGGGAGGGGGAGGAGTCCCCGCTCCAACTGGCTCTCCATCCGGCCGAGTATGACCCCCTTGTTACGGTCTCCAGTCCCGGGGGCGAGGCGTTGGTGAAGATCGTGGCCGGCGTCAATCCATGGGTCATCATGGGATACGAGGACACCGAACGTTTCGCATTTCCCGGCCTTGCTCTGGGCGTCCAGGGTCATTTGGCACCCACGCTGCAGATGGCAGACGCACACCGTCTCCGGGCCTTACTGTGGGTTATGGCCGGCACACCGCATCTGCAACTGTATGACCCGGAAGGCGAGGTCTTCTGGCACACGCCGGAGATGGAGGTCGAGACGGTCTGGTCATGCCCGGTGCACGAGGATATCCAGTTGCCGGGCCCCTGGAAATGTCCTATCTGCGGGTGCGAGCTTGAGGCGGTGGAACCTGTGGAGGAGCCGGAGGAGGAACCGGTAGATGACCCGGACAAGGACGCGGACGCCTGGATGGAGGATGGCGCCGCCCTGGAGGAAGAGGGCCGGTATGGAGCGGCGCTCAGGGCATTTGAGCGGGCAACGCAGGCGGCGCCCGAGGACGCCGAGGGATGGCACGGCAAGGCCCGGACGCTGCTGAAGCTGCAACGGCATGAGGATGCGCTCAGAGCCGGCGAGCGGGTGACGGAGATCATGCCCGATCACGTGGGGGCGTGGAAAGTCCGGGCGGTAGCCCTGGTGCTGCTCGCGCGCCCGGAAGAGGCCCTGGCGGCGGCCCGGCGGGCGACCGAAATAGCGCCCGACTCGGCCGGGGCCTGGACGGCCACCGGCGGGGCTCTTGCCGTGCTGGAACGCCACGAGGAGGCGCTGGAGGCATACGAACGGGCGGCCGAACTGGAGCCCGACGCGGCGGACGGATGGGTCGGCAAGGGCGGGTTGTTCCTGATGCTGGAACGCCTGGACGAGGCCCGGCAGGCCTATGAGCGCGCCACGCAGGTGGAGCCGGACTCGGCGGACGCCTGGACCGGCAAGGGAACGGCCCTGCTGATGCTCGGGCGTAACGCGGAGGCGCTGGAGGCGGCGGAGCGCGCCTTGGAGATAGCGCCCGACCACCGGGGGGCCCGGAGCTTGAGGATGATCCTGCGCATGAGACTGGAGCATCCGGAAGCCGAGGCTGAAGGGGGCTGATAGCCGGACGCGCTGCTCCGCTTGGGACAGGTCGCTGCATGCGGGTCGGCTGCGAACCGTGAGAGAAGAGAAACGGCTGGGGCCCGGCGACTTTGCTGACGAACATGGGCTCCCATAGAAGGATGCTGTGCCGATGCTAACTGCGTTCTGGCTGCTGTTTACAGTGCAGACGGCGATGTTCTTTCTTGTTGATGGCCGCGGCCGGCTTGTCGGACTACATCCGGTCTTGTCGCTGGTGTTGGCTGGTATGGTGGGTGTGACTCTGCTCGGAATGGCCAGCAGACTCACAATGAAGAATCACCGACGATGGCCCTTGTTGCTTGCGGCTTTTGTCCTGCAGGTGGCGATGTTCGGCCCATTAATTGCGCCCTGATCGCCTGCGTGCAAGCAGGATGACGCGCGGGCGGCGGTTATGCGCATGCGCTCCAGAGAAGAAGCCTGGACCGAGAACGTGATCCGCTACGGTGGGCTGTCTTCCAGGTTGAGCTGGTGGACAGTGCGGGCACGACGCGCTACAGGTGGGATGCCATGCGGCCGGTATCCGGGCGCTGGAGAGCGAGGAGGAGGACGGCGAGGACGAGTGGGTGTGTCCCGGCCGGTCAGTCCCGCACGGGGTAGGCGTCGCCCTCGAGAGGAACGAGGCGGGCGGGGAGGGTGCCGGCGTTGAGCAGGGCCGCCAGCCGCTCCAGGGGGGCGAAGGCGTAGGGACCCTGCACCTGGACGGCGTCGGCGGTGAGGGCGCCTTCTATCTCCTTGGGCGGGAAGAACATCTCCCCGTCCACCAGCATCGCCATGTGGCGGCCGGCGTGCAGGGCCGTCAGGGCGGCGAACGCGGGGGCGTCCGACTCGTGGAAGCGCAGGATGAGCACCGTGGTCCGCTCCAGGCCGATGGTGTGCATGCTCGCCTCGCGCACGCCGTCCAGGACGAGTTCCGGTTCGTCGGCGATGAAGTAGGCCGTCTCGACGGTGCGCACGTCGGGGGCGCGCACGAGGCTGTACTGCTCGGTGCGGTAGAGGGCCGTCCGGTATCCGGCGGGGGGCTCCTCGTCGGCGGAGTCGGGCGTGCGCCGAGGGTGGACCAGGTGGAAGGCGATGCGTCCGGGCGTGGTCAGCCAGGCGGGGGCGGCGTTTTCGCGGGGGTCAACAGCGCTCTGCAGGGTCAGCTCGAGCACGTCCGGGGCTCTGGTCCGGACGGCGCCGTCGTGCAGTTTCAGCAGGTCGCCCATGGCCTCCAACCGGGCGCGGACGGTGTCGGCGGAGCGCCGCAGGGCGGCTTCGGGGTCGACGCCCTCAGGGGGTTCGATGCGGTAGTCATAGCTGTAGGTGGCGACGCGGGCGGAGGCGGTGAGACGGGCGGCGACGGCCACCAGAGCGCCGACGAGGGCGAAACACAGTACGACGGTCATCAGGTAGCGGGTCAGCTTTGACTTCTGGGCGGCCATGTTCGTCCTGCCATGCGGGGCGGGGGGCGGGGTCAGCCCGCCTCCGACTCCCGCACCGGTTCGGGCTGACGTTCTTCGGACGGTGCCAGACTGATGTGGGCGGCCTGGATGCGGTCTCCGAGGTAGCTTTCCCGGGCGATGGGGTCTTCCAGGACCTCCTCGGCGGTGCCGTGGGTGACCACCTGCCCCTCGCTGAGGATGTATGCGCGGTCGGTGATGCGGAGGGCTTCCAGGACGTTGTGGTCGGTGATGAGGACGCCGATGCCGCGGTACTTGAGGCCGATGACCAGGTCCTGCACCTCGCCGACGGCGATGGGGTCAATACCGGTGAAGGGCTCGTCCAGGAGTATGAGCTTGGGGTCGGCGCAGAGGGCGCGGGCGATTTCGAGGCGTCGTCGCTCCCCGCCGCTCAGGCTGTAGCCGGGGTGGTCGCGCAGGCGGGTCAGGCCGAACTCTTCCAGCATACGGTCGGCTTTGCGGCGGCGCTCGGTGCGCTTGACTCCCTGCATCTCCATGATGGCCAGCAGATTGTCCTCCACGTTCATATTGCGGAAGAAGCTCGGCTCCTGGGCCAGGTAGTTCATCCCCAGGCGGGTGCGCCGGTACATGGGCAGGTCGGTGACCTCCTGCCCGTCGAAGTGGACCGACCCTTCGGCGGGCTGAATGAGGCCGATGCAGATGCGGAAGGCGGTTGTTTTTCCGGCGCCGTTGGGGCCAAGCATGCCGACGGCCTCGCCGCGTTCGACGTCAAAGCTGACGTCGTTGAGCACGGCGCGGCGGTCGTAGTACTTCCTCAGCCCACGGGCCTCGAAGAGTTTCGCCATGGGACCCCGGCTGCTGGAGATTTCCACTGATGAGCCAACTGTTTTCATTTTACCCCAGCACCCCCCACAGCTTCAAGAAGGTAGGGTTACTTTGACAAGACACGGTAACCACCCACCGGGGAGTTCTGATCGTGTGGGTTCGGTTGGGTCGCGCCCGCCCCGGGGCGGGCGCGACTTCCAGAAGATCGCCGTCCAGCTACCGGACGAGATTCAGGTGGACCCCGCGGAACTGGCCGACGGCATCGGCTTACAACCGGCCCCCTGTCACCTCGCGTTTGGCAGTGGTGCGGGCAACAGCGAAAGATCCGGATTCTGGATTACCGGGCTTGCCGCCGCCCTCATACCGGGCGGCTGGCCCGTCGGGGTGGATCGCGGACAACATGCGGGTCCGGGCAGGAAGGGGGAAGAGCCCCGCCCTGGAGCCCGCCGTACGGCGGGCGCCCCAGACATAGCCCGGGGCGACCTTTGGGAGCCCCACGGGGGGGAGTCATATCCCGCCGGTAGAGCCCCTGCAAGGGCGATTCAAGGGCCGCAGGATCGAGTCGCCCCCCCGCGTTTGAACGATTCCGCCGGTGCGCTATAATCAGCTATTCTTCGGGGCGTTACGTCCCCGCCTCTGCTATCCGTGGAGCCATCACGCTATGAGCAACCCCGAGTACGCACCTGACGAGATCGAAGCCCGCTGGCGCCCCTACTGGGAAGAGACCGGCCTTTTTCACTGCCCCGACGTCAGCGACCGGCCCGAGTTCTACTGCCTGGTCATGTTCCCCTATCCCTCGGGCGCCCTGCACGTGGGCCACGGGCGCAACTACATCCTGGGCGACGTGGTGGCCCGCTACAAGCGCATGCAGGGGTTCAACGTGCTGCACCCGATGGGCTGGGACGCCTTCGGGCTGCCGGCCGAGAATGCCGCCATCAAGCACGACACTCACCCTTCCGAGTACGTGGCCGACAACATCGGCGTCATGAAGGAGCAGATCAACTCACTCGGGATCGGCTACGACTGGGAACGCGAGATAAACACCAGCGAACCCGGCTACTACAAGTGGACCCAGTGGGTGTTCCTGCAGCTTTACGAACGCGGGCTGGCCTACCGCCGGGACGCGCCGGTGAACTGGTGCCCCGGCTGCCAGACGGCGCTGGCCAACGAAGAGGTCGTCAACAACCTGTGCGAACGCTGCGACACGCCCGTGACCCAGGAAGACCTGCCGCAGTGGTTCTTCAAGATCACCGACTACTCCGAGCAACTGCTGGACGACCTGGAACTGCTGGGGCAGTGGCCGGAACGCGTGCGCCGCATGCAGGCCAACTGGATAGGCCGCAGCGAGGGCGCGCTGGTCGAGTTCACCGTCGCCCACACCGGCGAACCGATGCCCTGTTTCACCACGCGACCGGACACGCTCTGGGGCGTTACCTTCATGTGCCTGGCCCCCGAGCATCCGGTCGTACCGGACCTCGTGGAGGGCACGGCGCGCGAGCAGGAAGTCATGGAGTTCATCGAGGAGGCCCACGGGGAGAGCGAGATCGCCCGCGCCAGCGACGCCGTCGAGAAAGCCGGCATATTCACCGGTCGCTACGTCATCAACCCCGTCAATGACGAGAAGGTCCCCCTCTGGGTGGCCAACTACGCGCTGATGGAGTACGGCACGGGGGCCGTGATGGCCGTGCCCGCGCACGACCAGCGCGACTTCGAGTTCGCTCGCAAATACGACCTGCCGATCAGGCCCGTGGTCCAGCCGCCGGACGCGGAACTGACCCCCGATGGGATGGAGGAGGCCTGGGAAGGGCCGGGGGTGATGTTCAGCAGCGGCCCCTTCGACGGTACCGAGGTGCCCGAGGGCATCGGCGAGGTCATTGACTACCTGGAAGAGAACGGTATGGGCGAGGGCGAGGTCAACTACCGGCTGCGCGACTGGCTTATCAGCCGGCAGCGCTACTGGGGCGCCCCCATCCCCATCGTCCACTGCCGGGACTGCGGCCCCGTGCCCGTGCCCGAAAAGGACCTGCCGGTGCGGCTGCCGGAACAGGTGGACTTCCGCCCCAAGGGCAAGAGTCCCCTGGCGTTCGTGGATGAGTTCGTCGAGACCACCTGCCCCACCTGCGGGGGGCCGGCCGAGCGCGAGACGGACACCATCGCCCAATGGCTCTGCTCGTGCTGGTACTTCCTGCGCTATCTGAGCCCGCAAGACGAGCACCGGCCTTTCGATCGCGAGCTCGCGGACCGGTGGCTGCCCGTGGATCTCTACATCGGGGGCGTCGAGCACGCCGTGCTGCACCTGCTCTACTCGCGTTTCATCGTCAAGGTGCTTCACGACGCCGGCCACATCGGCTTCAAGGAACCCTTCAAGGCGCTCTTCACCCAGGGCATGATCTGCAAGCGCAGTTACCTGTGCACGCGCTGCAGCAAGATCGTCACCGACGACCCCAACGTCCGCGAGCCCTGCAAGTGCGACCTCGATGTTAACCTGGATGAGCGCCTGGAGGAGGAGGTCGAGGTGGTCAGCAGCGTGGACAAGATGAGCAAGTCCAAGGGCAACGTTGTCACGCTGGACGAGGCCATTACGGAGTACGGTGCCGACACGCTGCGGCTCTACACGCTCTCCATTGGCCCGCCGGAGAAGGACGCCGAGTGGCAGGAGGGCGGCATCGTCGGCTACCACCGCTTCCTGCGGCGCCTGTGGGAGGCGGTGGTCGGCTACGAAGACGCTTTCAAGGCCCTCCCGCGCCGTCAGGTGAGCCAGGACGACCTGGAAAGCCCCTGGAAGGACGTTCACCGGGCCGTGCACGCCACGGTGAGGAAGGTGACCCGCGACGTGCAGGACCGCTGGCACTTCAACACGGCCGTCGCCGCGGTCATCAGCCTGATGAACGAGGTGCAGCGCCTGCCCGTTGAGGACGCCTACGACGGCTCCGAGGGCGACGAGGCGCTGATCGGCTTCGAGGTCTTTCGGTTCGCCCTGGAGCGTATCGTGCTGCTGCTGGCGCCGTTCGTGCCGCACATCAGCGAGGAGCTGTGGCAGAGGATGGGCAACGAGCCGAGCGTCTTCCAGCAGCAATGGCCGGAGTTCGACCCCGAGCTGGCGAAAGCCGAAGAGGTCGAAGTACCCGTGCAGGTCAACGGCCGCGTGCGCGAGCGCATGACCGTGGAGCGGGACGCCGACGAGGAGGAGGTCCGGACGATGGCGCTGGAACTCGAGAACGTGCGGCGCCATCTGGAAGGGCTGGAGGTGCGCGAGGTCATTGTCGTGCCCAACCGCATCGTCAGCATCGTCGCCGGCTGAAAAGCCGTTTTCACCATTGAGGACACGAAGAACAGGAAGAACGACGGCAAAGGAGTTGCTGGTTGTGGGTTTCTGAAAGCACAGAGCCCGCGGCGACTGCTACCCCGGCGATGGAAGACGTCAGGCCTTGCGTGGTCGCTATCAACTATCAGCAAGCAACTGCCGGGTTCTTTTCGTTGCCGTTCTTCGTGTTTGGCAACTCCGGGAAAGAGCGGGAGGGAGGAGCGTGGATTACCGGAAGGTCCAGATGCTGGCTGAGAAGTTCGAGCAGACCTTCGGCTCGCGCGAGGGGCTGATGTGCGCCCGCGCGCCGGGTCGTGTGAACCTCATCGGCGAGCACACCGACTACAACGGCGGTTTTGTCATGCCGATGGGCGTGGACCGGGAGGTCAGGTTCCTTTTCCGCCCCGTCGAGGCCGGCCCGGTGCGCGTCTGGGCGGAGAACACCGGCGAGTGGGACGAGTTCAGCCTGGGCGAGATCGAGCACAATCCCCGCCAGGCATGGGCCAACTACGTGCGCGGCGTGGCTGTCATGCTGCAGGAGGAGGGCTACCCACCCGCGCCGGTCGAGGGCATCATCTGCGGGGACGTGCCCATCGGGGCGGGGCTCAGTTCTTCGGCCGCCCTCGAGGTCGCCTGCGCTAAGGCGTACTGCTCAGCCTCCGGACAGGAGCCGGACTCGCGCCGCCTGGCGCTGCTGTGCCAGCGGGCGGAGAACGAGTTCGTCGGGGTCAACTGTGGCATCATGGACCAGTTTATCGCCGTGCACGCGCGCAGCAAGCATGCCCTCCTGCTGGATTGCCGCTCGCTGGAGCACGAGCAGCTACCACTGGACACGTCGCGCGTACGGGTTGTCGTCTGCAACACGATGGTGCATCACGAACTGGGTAGTTCCGCCTACAACGAACGCCGTGCCACCTGCGAGCGGGCCGCCCGGCTCATCGGAGAGCACGAGGAGGGGGTCAAGCAACTGCGCGATGTTACCCCGGAGATCCTGCAGAGACATGGCGAGTTGCTGGGAGAGACGGCTTACAGGCGCTGCCGGCACGTGGTCTCGGAGAACCTGCGCACCCTCCGGGCCGCCGACGCGCTGAAGGAGGCGGACTACGAGGAGTTCGGCCACCTGATGTACGACTCCCACGACAGCCTGCGGGCCGATTACGAGGTCAGCTGCGACGAACTGGACCTCATGGTGGCGCTCGCCAGAAAGCGGGAGGGCTGTTACGGGGCGCGCATGGTTGGAGGGGGCTTCGGCGGCTGCACGGTCAACCTGGTCGAGGCACAGCGCGCGGGGGCTTTTTGCGAGGCCGTGGCGAGGGCCTACGAGGCCAGAACGGGCATCAAGCCGGAAGTGTACGAATGCGTGGCCTCCGAGGGCGCGGGAGTGGAGCGCTGCTGAGGGCGGAGCTGAGAGTTGGGTGCTGTCAGTTGCTGGTGGCACACGGTCCCGACCCAGCCGGGCTGTGGCAAACGCAGGCAGAGGACCGTTCGCTGTCACTGCCAGCTACCAAGAGGCAGCATCAACTCCGCTTCTCTGCCGTCCTGCGTGCCTTCTGTGTCTATGTGGTGAGTACAGTTCTGTGGCTTTCGAGGACGGTAAGGAGGACGACGACGAGGACGACTCGGCGGCGACCTGCCGTCACGGCTCCTCCCTCTTGTTCTCGGCCCGGCGCTGCGGCGAGTAGGAAGCTCCACGCCGCAGGGCGTCTTCGCCGAAACGGTCTTTCACCGCGTCCTCGGCGCGCGCAATGCGGCGGTGGATATCGTCGGACGCCTCAGCCGGGGCGTGCTCGAACAGGCTGCTCTGCCGTCCTTTGGGTTTCCACTCCCGCGCGCCGATAAGCCCGGAGACCGTCACGCCGATCAGGCGCAGCTTGCGGCCGGCCTCGTATCCTTCCTGCAGGTTCCGGACGGCCGCAGCGTAGATCTCGGTGGCTTCGCGCACGGGGAACTCCAGCGTCTGCTGCCGGGTCAGCGTGGTGAAGTCCTCGAACCGGATCTTCGTGGTCACGGTAAAACCGCGCTTCTCGGCTTTGCGCAGGCGGCGCGCGGTCTTTTCGCACAGCCACATCAGGGTCGCGCGCACCTCGGGCCAGTTGTCGGTGTCTGTGCCGAAGGTGTGTTCGTGGCCGATGGACTTCGCCTCGCCACCGGTTGCAACGGGGCTTTCGTCTATGCCGTGCGCCTTGCTCCAGAGGTTTTCACCGTGGTCGCCGAAGCGCTCGCGCAGGGACTCGCGCGGGTAGTCGGCCAGGTGCGCGATGGTCCTGATGCCGAGCCGGGCCAGGGACTGCCGCATCCTGGGCCCCACGCCGGGCAGGACCTTCACGGGCAGCGGACGCAGGAACGCTTCGATCTCCTCGGGCTCGACGATGACCAGCCCCCGGGGCTTCTCCAGGTCGGAGGCGATCTTGGCGACCAGCTTGCAGGGGGCGACGCCGAGGGAGGCCGTAAGATGGGTCTCCTGCTCGATGCGCCGCTGCAGCTTGCGGGCCAGCGCCCGCTTGCCGCCGAAGAGCCGCAGCGACCCGGTTACGTCCAGGAACGCCTCGTCTATGCTGATGGGTTGTACCTGCGGAGTGAACTCGCGGAAGATGTGCCGGATGCGTCGGGACTCGCGGCCGTACTTCTCACCGTCAACCGGCAGGAAGACGGCGTCCGGGCAAAGCCGATAGGCGCGGCTGATGGGCTGGGCGCTGTGGATGCCGTATTCGCGCGCCTCATAGGAGCAGGTCGAGACAACGCCCCGTCCTTTGCCGCCCTGCGGATCGGCGCCCACCACCACGGGCCGGCCGCGCAACGGAGGGTTGTCACGCTGCTCTATCGCCGCGAAAAACGCGTCCATGTCCACGTGGATGATGACGCGTTCCTCGGCCATGGTTCACCCCATCACGACCTCGACCCGGTGTTCTGCCCCGTCGTTGAAGACCGGCAGGACGTTCCCCTCGACGGGTTCACCGTCACAGGTGACGGACCTGACGCCCCGGCAGATGGCGTCCGGATTCGTGATGTGTATCCGGTAGGTGGCGCCCCGATGGCGGCGTGTCAGGTGCAGTTCGCGCCAGTCCGCCGGCAGGCAGGGGTCAATGCGCAGGCCGTCCCAGTCCGGCCGCACGCCGAGGATATACTGCGTGGCGGCCACGTAGTTCCACGCCGCGGTGCCGGTCAGCCAGGTGCCGGAGACCTTGCCGTATTCCCGGTGCTCGCGGCCATAGCGGATCTGGCCGTACACGTAGGGTTCGGCGGCGTAATGGGCCGGGTCGGCCTCGGAGGCTGAGGGCGGCAGAATGGCGCGGTAATACCTGTAAGCGCGCCCGCCCCGCCCCAGCATGGCCTCGGCGCAGACGGCCCACGGGTTCGGGTGGCAGAAGATGCCGCCGTTCTCCTTGGCGCCCTTCGGGAAGGCGTGGAAGTTCCCGCTGGGGGCCACCGAGCATGCAGGCGTCAGGATGTGGATGCCCATCTCCGTGGCCAGCATCCGCTGTACGCTGTCCATCGCCTGACGGGCCCGCTCCTCCTCGGCCACTCCCGCCAGGACGGACCAGGGCTGGGGCTCGAGGAATATCTTGCCCTCCTCGCGCTCCGGTACGCCGAACCACCGCCCCTCCGCGTCCGTGCCGCGGGCATACCACGGCCCGCCCTCAACCCACGCCTCACGGTTGATGGTCTCGGTCATTGTCTCGGCGACCTGTCGAAGGTACTCCGGCACGGTCGCCTCGCTTTCCTCTTCCAGCGGCGTACCGCCCCGGCTCGACCTCTCGGCCAGCTCGCCCAGGTCCCGCGCGGCCTGCACCAGCATCATGCCCACCAGCACAGACTCGGAGACTTCGTCGTCGGGGCCGTCCCCGATGGTGTCGTTCCAGTCGGCCGCTCGCAGCCGCGGCAGTCCGTGCGCGCCACGGTCATCGAAGCTGTAACGCACAGCGCGCAGCAGGTGGCCGAAGACATCCTCGGACAGGGTCCGGTCGTCGCTGTAGCTGATCTCCTCGTCCAGGACCGACAGATCCCCGGTCTCCTTCACGTAGGCCGCGGCCGCGAGCACGGTCCACAAATGGTCGTCGGAGTAGCCGGCTTCCTCGGAGCCCTCCCCGGTGAGGGCCGAATACTGGTGCCGACAGCTTCCGTCGCAAAGCTGAGTGGCCCGGATGATCTCGATGAGTCGCGCGCGGGCCCGCCGCGGTGCCATGTGCATGTAGCCGAGCAGGTCCTGCAGTGAGTCGCGCGTGCCCATGCTCCGCCGCAGGCCCAGTGCGTAGCCGGAAATGGAGCGCGAGAACAGGAAGTTCACCCAGCACTGGTAGGCGTTCCAGGTGTTGACCATCACCTGCATGTGCGGGTCCGGCACCTCGCACTGGAGGGTCGCGAGCAATTCGGCCGCGTGGGCCTTGACCTCCTCGATCGCATCGGGCACCCTGTCATCACCGTCCAGCCAGGGCTCCAGGGCCTGGCGGCCGGCTGCGCGGTCGGCCGCAACGCCCACCACCAGGTCGAACGTCTCTGACTGGCCGGGCGCCAGTTCAAGGTCCAGCCGGAAGACGCCGACGGCCGTGTCCTGCCCGGCCAGAGAGCCGTGTGAGACGCCCTCGCGCACCGCCTGAGGCGCCTCGACCGAACCGTCCCCGATGAAGGTCGCCAGCTTCGTGTCGAAGCCGTCCGGCGGCCGGCTGACGGCGCAGAAGGGCAGGGGGCCGGGGCGCTGCTGGGGCGTGGTCAGGTAGAGGATGCGGCCGTCGTCCGGGTCGGGGTCAACGGTAGCGATGTGGCCGCTGTACTGGACGTTCGTCAGGTCGTTGGCAGCGGTGCCGTTCACGAACTCGCGGTACGTAAACAGCGACAGCCGGCGCGGCGCCGACCCCGTGTTCTCCACCGTGACACGTTGGACCTCGACCGAAGTGCCGAGGGGTATCAGGTGGGTCAGTCGGGTCCGGATGTCCCGGCGGCGGGACGTGATACGGGTGTAGCCCGGACCGTGGCGGCACTCATACGCATCCGGGCGGGCCGGGATGACCGGCTGCCAGGTAGCCGACCAGAACTCGCCGGCTTCGTTATCGCGCACGTAGAGCCAGCGGCCCGGCCGGTCCCGGCTGGAGCCGACCTGGAAGTAGCGCGTGATGCGCCGCTCGAGAGGGTCCTTCAGCCATGTCGGCCCCCCGCCCGTGGCGGACACGATGGCGCACAACTCCCCCTCCAGGCCCAGGTAGTTGATCCACGGCGTCGGGGTGGCGTGCGTGGTGATGACGTACTCGCGGCTATCGAGGTCGAAGTAGCCGAACGGGGTTTCGGACAGTCGGCGCGCGTCGCCCATGGTGTGCACTCCCGAAAAGGATTCTCGCCGCCCTTGTACCGCCCCCGGCGCGCGCTGTCAAACCGTGGACCCTTCCGAGGACGAAGGAAGGACGGGCAAAAAGGGGCTGGAACGGCGCACAGCGCCGACCTGCCCGAACACGCCTCCCCCCCCGGTGCGGGGTCACTCCTGCGCCCGCGCCTCGCCGACCCGGCGGCTCCGTTTCAGCGGTTCGAGCCTGGCAACGCGGATCTGACCGAAACGCGCCTCCCCGCGTTCGACGTACAGGTCCACCTGCCCGGCCGAGGGCGCCTCGGGAATCACCGCCGTGAAGACCCAGCGGTCGTCCAGGTAAACCTCGAAGTGCTCGGCCCGGGCCAGGCAGCGCAGAACGTATGGCCGGCCGGGGCGCAGCGGCCACGCGCAGGTGTCTGTGGGGGCACGCTCCTGTGAAGGGGCCGTATCCGGCAGGAAACCTGTGCGGCACGAGCCCCACCCGACGAGTTCGTGGTGGCGCACCATCCCTATCTCGACCCGGCCGCGCTCCATGTCCAGGGCGACGAGCACCCCGCGGTCTTCCGAGGCCCGCAGCACCAGCCCGCATCGGCCGCCCGCGAGGGGGGTCACCTCGGTCCGCAGATGCACGTCGGTCGCATCGGCCACCACCGGGCAGGCCACCCCCACGGCCTTCGCCCGGCCGCGCCAGGCGTTGCCGTGACGCTCCCAACCCGGCCGCTCCGGCCCGGCGTCGGGGGCCAGTTCACCCGTCTCAAGCGCCTCCAGTCCGGGCCAGTAGCGGGCCGAAAGCTCGCCCTCGGACCCCACGTGCAGCCGCTTGGGCGTCCCCCACGTCGCGCTCCAGAAGCCGGGCCCGGAGCCGTCCCGCACCTGGTGGTAGAGCAGCCACTCCCCGCCGAAGAGGAACGCGCGCGCCACGTAGGCCGACATCGCGCCCAACCCCGCGCCCACAAGCAGTGGCTCCTGCGGCAGGCGGTACGGCCCCTCCAGCGCGTCCGCCACCATGTAGTAGGTGCCGGTCGTCTCGCGGCGGGAGGGCGTGTTGAGCCGCAAGCCCATGACGCTGCCGGTGGAGAAGAGCACGTACCAGCGCCCCTCGTGGACGAAGAGGTCGGGCACCTCGTTGTGGTAGAACAGGCCCGTCGGCGCGTCCAGGGGCGGCAGGTGCTCCCAGCGGCGGAAGTCCCTCGTGCGCACGTGGGCCAGGACGGCGCCGGTGTCGTCCGGGCCGAACTGTGGCCATGCCGCGCAGACGATGGCGTGGTAATGTCCGTCGGCCTCGTGCCGGAATACGAACGGGTCCCGCCACCAGACGGTCGGCCGCAAGGGGGCCGGCTGCGTGGCATAGTGCGGCGCCCGGGGCCCCAGGCGGTACTCGTCGGGCGGCAGACGTCGCCATGCGAACAGGTCGTCGGAGACGTAGAACGTCGTCGTCTGCACCCCGTCCACCACCTCCCCGAGCGGCATCAGGAACCGCCCCTCGTGCCGCAGCACCATTCCCGTCAGCGGCCAGTGGCTCAGCACCAGGTCCTCGTGGCGCCGCCAGCGGACCAGGTCCGTGCTGGTGCAGTGTCCGACCCGCCCCTCATCCTCCTGCGAGGCGAGGTAGAACAGGTGCACCGTGCCGCCCCACTCGTACAACCAGCTATCCCACAGGCGCTCCGTCTCGCCGGGTCTGTAGATCACGTCATGCCTCCTGCAGGACCGCTCTCGGAGGCTCAGGCGGACCAGAATGGCGGAGAGGGGGGGATTCGAACCCCCGGAGCCCCCAAGGGGCTCAGCGGTTTTCGAAACCGCCCCGTTCGGCCGCTCCGGCACCTCTCCACGCGCCAGTATACCCAATGTCGGCAGCGGCGCAAAGTCAAGCGGTTGCTCTGCCGGCACATGGTGCCCACCCGCCGGGACGTGCCAATCCGGTGGGTTCAGTGGGTCGCGCCCCCCGGGGGTGGACGCGCCAATCGCCACCGGCCACGCGGGACTCGGAGACTCGCCTGGTCGGCCCTGCTTCAGGAGAATCAGACAAGATACCGGCGCCACAGCCGGGCCGGGAGGCCGGCTCTCACAGTTCCTCCAGCAGCAGGCTGCCGGCCTTCCGGTCCCAGCGGGTGCCCATCAGGGGCATCGGCGTCTTGAACGCCTCGGCGTGGTCGCAGCGGGCGAACCGGCCCCGCATGGCGCTGCGGGCGATCACCCGCTCGACCGATGCCTCCGTGGGGTTCTGGCTGGCGTGGCAGCGGACGAGTTCCCGCTTCTGCTCGATGACGGCGCCGATGTTGACGTAGAGGTCGGGGGCGAACTGGTTGGTCTGCCCGCCGACGCTGTTCTCGTAGAAATACAGCTCCGAGGTGAAGAAGATGTCCGCCATGTACATTGCCTTCATGGTCATGGCGGCGCCCATCAGGTGATCGGCGACGTTGATGGGCCAGAGCGTGAAGACGGCGGCCGGCTCCAGCCGGCGCATCATCCCGGCCAGCCGTTCGCAGTGCTCCCGCTCGGCGAACACCTCGCCGTCTATGAGGCCCATGAAGGTCAGAGAGGCCCCGAGCCGCTCGCAGACCGCCGCCTCTTCCTTCTCGCGTATCGCGGCGGCCTCCTCCATGCTCTTGCCCCTGATGCCGCGTTCCCCTTTGGTCAGGCAGGCGACGTGGAAACGGTAGCGGTCCTTGAGCAGCAGGGCCGTGCCGCCCATCGCGTGGGCGATGTCGTCGGGATGCGCGGCCGTGCACAGGATGTTACCCCGGCGCTGGTGCGTCATACCTTCTTCTCCGGTTGTGATCATTCACAGAATCCGCAATCCAACGTGCAGGACCACGCTCCGTCGCGGCCGGGGACGGCGGCGGGCCGTACTCCCTCATGGCGGCCCAGTCCGAACGACAACCTCCCGACGTGACAGGGCGGGTCCGTGCACGAAGGCGCCACCTCACTCACCGGTCCACGAATTCGACGGCGCCGGCGTCCCGGCGTTCGCCCGCGGGCTCGTTGCCCGCGAAGTCGCGCAGGAACGGGCCGTCGAACTGCCAGGCGTAAAGCTCCTCGATGCTCGTGCGGGCGTCGGCCAGGGTGCCCCGCGCGATGCGCAGGAAGTCCAGGCTCACCGCCAGGTGCCGGCCCTCCGCGCCGCGGCCCACCAGCAGGTCGCCGCGGTTGGAGAGAGAGCGCTCCCGGGCCGGCATGATGCCGCTCCACTCGCCTTTGCAGGGTTCGCCGTCCACGTAGAGGTTGATGGCGCCGGCCTCGCGGTCCACCTCGGCCACCAGGTGGCGCCAGCGGCCGTCGGCGATGGGGCGCGCGCTGGTGCGCGAGGCGATAGCCATGCCCTCGACCAGCAGCGACATGTGGGCGCGGCCGTCCGGGGTCACCTCCAGCACGTAGCCGTCGCCCTCCGCCTTCGAGAGCAGCACGCCGTCGGCGCCGGGCTCGACCTTCAGCACCGCCTCGATGAGGAAGCTGTTGGTGTCCATGTCGGGGGTGTGGCGCTCCGCGCCGGAGACCATCTGGTCATCCCCGTCGCCCCAGCGGACATCGCTGCGGAGGTCCTGGTCGCTGAGCAGCAGGTACTGGCCCCGCCCGTCGAGGGTGAGGGCGGCGGGCAGCCATTGCTCCAGCATGCCTTTGGAGTAGTCTTGGGCGCTCACGCCGACGGCGGTCAGGTCGTGCCGGGGCAGGCGGCGGTACATGCCGCGGCTGCGGTGATAGTCGGTCATGAACCAGTGCTCGCCGAGCACGCGCGAGGGGTCGGCCCGATGCAGGCGGAAATTCCACTCGCCCACCACGCCATAGAGCCCCCAGGGCACAAAGACGCGGACGCCCCGGTCTATGGCGGCCGAATCGAGGGCAGGGCGGAAGTCGTGCGCTTCGGCGTCTCTGAGGGGACGCTGCTGCGCCTCGACGCCGACGTCGTAGGCCAGCGCGCCGCGCCGCTCGAGCCCCAGGCTGAACTCTTCGAGCGTCTCGTAGGTCCAGCCGGTCTCCTCGAAGACGCCGAAGGTCCGCGGCGAGGAGTGGAAGACGTTGCTCGAGAAGGCCATGGTCGAGTAGTCGTAGGTGCTGGCGTCGGCGATGACGGCGTCGGCGACGTTGGCGTCCGGGGCCGCCTCACGCGGGCTTTCGTGGCGGAAATAGAGGTCGCTCATGTCCTCCCAGATATTGCCGGCGTAGATGTTGCGCCCGGCCTGCGGGGCCTGCCGGCGGGTCCCGGCGGCGAACTTGAAGAAAGTGTTCTGGAAGGCCGAGTTCAGAAAACCGATGATCTCCTGCAGGCCCGTGGTGTTGCAGAGGGGGCTGCCCAGGTCGTTGGACTTGCCCCAGGCGATGTTGTTGAAGTAGTACTGCTTAAAGGCGCCGTCCATGTAGTAAGCGAAGCCGAAACGTGAGGTGGTGTGGGTGCGGTCCTCGAGCGGGATGTCCCGCACGAAGACGCGGTGCCAGTAGCCGCCGGGGTTGCCGCTGATGTTGTTGAACACGTAGGCCGGCCCGCCCTGCCAGGTCTCGATGCCGCCCCAGTCGTTGGTGTTCAGCAGGGGGTCGGTCACCTTGTTCTGGTGGATGAGCATCCGCGTCAGGGGGGCTTCGCCCGTGCCGGCCGGTTTTCCGCCGAAGACGAAAATGCCCGCCCCCCAGAGCCTGTCCAGGAAGTTGCCGGCGACGTGCTGAAGCTCGGCGAACCGCACCACCAGGGCGTGGCCGTGGTCGCGGCCCCGCATCGGGCGGTGCCCTATCTCGTAGAGCCGGTTGCGCAGCACTTCCACGCGCCCCAGGTAGGGCCCTTCGCCGCCGCCCCAACTGCGGCCGACGTTGATGGCGCCGTACTCGGTGTAGCGGATGTCGTTGTCAGTGACCACGATGTCGTCCATCCGGTGGCCGGATTCCTCGGCGTGGATGCGCACCGGCTTCATCACGTGTTCAAAGCGGTTGCTGCTGATGCGGATGTCGCGGCAGTCGCCGTGGGCACGGATGGTGGCGGCGTCCTCGAGTTGCTCCGGCCACCAGCGGTCGTACCAGTGCGCCACGTTGCCGAAGTGGAAGGTCAGCCCGGTGACGTGGATGTGGCTGCGGTCGATTATCTCGATAGTGCTGACGTGGCGGC
>PUMJ01000173.1 GCA_003551305.1 Candidatus Brocadiaceae bacterium | reverse complement strand
GCCTGCAGGTAGTCGGCCCACGCCTGCCGCACGGCGCCTATCTGCTCATCCAGGCGCGTGATCATGCCGTAATAGGCGGCGCGCCCGCCCAGGGCGACCTCGTCGGTAACGGGCTCCTCGCGGCCGTGCGCCACCGAGCGGCGCCGCCTCTGACGCTTGCTGTCGAACACGGGGTGGCGGTAGTTTTTCTCCGCTCGCCAGGAGGCCGGTAGTTCCACGCGCTCCCGGTAGTCGCGGTAGAGTTCGGCCGGGGCGACGTAGGGGAAGTGGGGGGCGTAGGTGCCGACGACGATGCACTGGGGTCTCTCGTGGGGCCGGGCCAGGTAGTCGAGGGCGGCCCGGATGACGGCCTCGTCGTAGGCGAGCACGGGGGAGCGGCCCCCGCCCACCAGGTCCACGCAGCCGCCCATGCCGAATGTCCGGCCGAAGACGTCGGCGTCGGCCAGCTTGATGCCGCGCCCCGGGTTGATGGCCGTTATGTCGTCCATGATGCGGCGTGTGAAGCCGTGGCGCTGGTCGGCCCCCCGGAAGTGCATGCGGCCGCACAGCACGGTCTCGTAGCCCCCGGCGGCCAGCGAGTGGAGGAACGTCGCCCGGTCGCCCGGTATGCAGCCCTGGTTTGTGTAGATGCCCGTGTGAGAGGGTAGCTGGCCGGTCAGGAACGCCGAGCGCGCCGGCACGCAGAGCGGGCAGGCGGTGTAGGCCGCGCTGAAGGCCGCGCCCCCCGACGCGATGCGGTCCAGGTTAGGCGTGCACACCCCTCCGTGGCCGGCGTAGCCAGCATACCGGGCATGGTGCTGGTCGGAGAAGAAGATCAGTATGTCCGGCTTGTCCATTGTCTTGCTCCGGATGTTGAGTGATTGCCCGCGTCTCAGGCGTGCCATGGCCGGCAGGGCGCTTCGGCCTCGACGAGGCGCCGGTGGTGGGCCAGGGCGTCGCTGTGCTCGGGGTCACCGGCCGCGTTGCGCGTCTCGAACGGGTCACCCCGGAGGTCCATCAATTGCTCGGCGTTCTCACCCTCGTCGTGCATCACGTACTTGTGGTCACGGGTTACCACGCAGAGGCCGATCTCGTTCTCGATGGTCACGTGGCCGCGCCAGTCATCGGGCTCGGCGCCCTCGGCCAGCGTCCTCAGGCTTCGGCCCTGGCGTCCGTCGGGCGGCTCCGCGTCGGCGTAGTCGCACAGGGTCGGCAGCAGGTCCAGGCCGTTGCTTACCAGGTGTGGGTCCACGCTGCCGGCCGCCGGGCTGCCGGGGCGGCTGATGATGAGGGGCACCCGCGCGGCCTCGTCGTAGAATGCCGTCTTATGCTCCATGCGGTGGCTGGAGTCGTGGTCGCCGTGGTCGCTGGTGAAGACGAGGACCGTGCGGCCGTTGCGCTCCTCGCGGACGGCCTCCAGCAGGCGGCCTATTTGCGCATCCACCCTCTCCGTCAGGCGCGCGTAGGCCCATCGGTGCTCGCGCCACCGGCGTTCCGGCCACTGCCGGCGGGCCTTCCACCGGAAGGCGCGCTGCTGCAGGAGTCTGCGCACGGCCTCCGGCTCGTCCTGCTGCGGTTCGAAGTTCGGTGGGGCAGGGGGGCAGTGGGTCGCGAAGAACTCCTCTTTCCCCACGCCGGCGGGCCGCTCCAGCGCGCGGTCCAGGGTGCGCAATTCCGTCTTGCCTTTCTCCAGCAGCAGGCGGTCGAAATCCGTGCTGGCGAAATCCCGGATGGCCATGTAGCAGATGTCGTGCGGGTTGATGAAGGAGGCCACCAGGCAGAAGGGGCGGTCGTGGTCCTGCCGGACGTAGTCGGCGCAGACCTCGGCCAACTCGTCTCTCTCGTCTTCGGTCAGGTAGTCGAAGCCCACCTGCTCCGGCCCTATGCCCTTGGGCAGGTGCATTTTGCCGCCGTAGGCGGTCTCGTAGCCCGCCTCCCGCAGGGGCCAGCCGAGGCCGTTCCGGACTATGTCCTCCGGGATGTCCGGCAGGTGGCGGGATGCGTTGCTCCGCTGGCCGATGGCCGAGGGGTAGAGGCCCGTCAGCAGGCTGAAGCGGGACGGCACACAGACGGGGTTGGTGCAGTAGGCACGGTCGAAGCGGACGCCTTCGGCCGCCAGGCTGTCCATCGCGGGGGTGTTGACGTGTTCGTTGCCCGCGCAGCTCATCATGCGGAAGCTCTGCTGGTCGGTCAGGATAAGCACAATGTTGGGACGCTGTTCATCAGCCATGGTCTGGTCTCGCCCATTCTTCGAATGGTGGCTTGCGGTGAGTTCTTCTGAGAGGGGCTGCGCGGAGGATTTTACGGGGCGTTGGCCCGCCTCTCAAGGTTCAGCGGGGCCGTCCGGTTGTCAGGGCGGCGGTTTTGCTGTACAAGGGTGACTGCGCTTTGACCATCCTGACATCCCTGCTGGCAGCGAGTTCGCATGAGTATCGGCCCACGTTCCCCGCGTCGTTTCATAACGGTTCGCAGTCTGATCCTCGGGGCGGCCATGAGCCTGCTGATCGGCCTGCACGCCCCCTACTGGTCTGTCTACCTGATGTCGTCCCGGATGTATGCCGACTACCATACCGGCGGGGCGGCGTTCTGGGCCTTTCTGCTGCTGATCGTCTTCAACCTCGTGCTGGGCAAGCTGTGGCGGCCGCTGGCGCTGCGGGCCGAGGAACTGATGACCATAACGGCCATGATGTTCATCAGCGGCTCGATAGCCAGCAGCGGGCTGCTGGCCCATTTCGTCCCCCTGATCTCGCGGGCCTACTACGGGGATGTGACCGGGGCGTGGGAGCTTCGCATCTGGCCGAACCTGCAGGACTGGCTCTCGCCGATGGACCCGGACGCGGGCAGGATTGCCATTCAGCAATACTGGGAGGGGGTCGGCCCGGATGCCCCCATACCCTGGCACGTCTGGAGGGGGCCGATACTCATCTGGGGCGTGCTGCTTGGGGCGCTGTTCGCCGGGATGACCGCCATCATGGCCGTCATGCGCAAGCAGTGGGTTGATTACGAGCACCTGAGCTTCCCCATCGCCCAGGTGCCCGCCGCTATATGCACGGCGGCGGAAGACCCGTGGGGCGAGGGCAGCATCTTCCGCTCGAAGGCATTCTGGGCCGGGCTTGGCCTGACATTCCTGGCCGTCAGCCTGGCGGGCATCAGGTACTACTGGACCGGCACCCTGACGCCCTTGCGCCTCTCGGAGAGCACGGACGCTTTCGGGCCGGTGACACTGCGTTTCATATTGCACCCGGTGCTGGTGGGACTGGTCTTTCTGATCCCGAACCGCGTGGCGTTCAGCGTCTGGTTCCTCACGCTCATAGCCTGGGGCGTGCTCTCGTTCCAGCAGGCCTACGGGATGACTATGGATGTCTGGATGCTCTACGGCTCGGACACCCCCGAGTTGCAGTTCGTGGCCATGGGCGCCATCCTTGCCTTCGTGGTCAGCAGCCTCTGGGTGGCGCGCGGGCACCTGGGTCGGGCGCTCAAGTGCGCGCTCGGCCTCGGGGAGACCGAATACGACACGGACGAGCCGACCTCCTACCGCGCGGCGTTCATCGTTATCGTCCTCTCCTCCGTGGTCGTTGTCGGCTGGTATGTGCGCACGGGGATGCGCTGGCCCGTGGCGCTGTTGCTGCTGGTATTGATCCTGGCGGTCCACTTCGCGATGGCGCGGGTGATCGCGCAGATCGGCCTGCCGGCCACGGCCGCGCCGGTGCTGCCGAGCACATTTATCGGGGGGCTGTTGGGCGGAGCGAACCTGACGCCGACCGACTCGGCGGTGCTGGGCTCCCAGATCTGGAGCGCCAACATGCGCAACAGCCCGATGGCAGGCGCCGCCCACAGCATGCGCCTGGTCGAGCGGCGCCGCGGCGGGCTGATGTGGGCCCTGCTGCTGGCGCTGGCCATCACGTACGTGAGCGGGTTTCTCACCAGCATCTGGGTCAGCTACCGGCACGGCGCCCTCAACATGGACACCTGGTTTTACATCACATCGCCGTCGGTGGCATGGCACTGGTCAAGTGGGCTGGTTGCGAGCACGGCGACGTTCAACTGGCCGGGCCTGACGTTCACCGCCGTGGGCGCAGCGGGCATGACGGCGTTGTTCGTCGCCCAGCGCATGCTCTTCTGGTGGCCCATCCATCCCGTGGGCTTCCTCATCAGCAACGCCCACATGACGCACGTGTGGTGGTTCTCGGTCTTCGCCGCCTGGCTGATCAAAGCGCTGACCGTCATGTTGGGGGGCCAGAGCGCGTTCCGCAGTGGGCGCCGCTTCTGCATCGGCATGGTGATGGGCTACATCCTGGCCGGTGGCATGTGGGCCATCCTGGACACCATCACCGGCACCACCGGCAACCAGCTCTTCTACCTCTGATCGCGGCGCTCCCTGCTTACTGCACCAGCTGCAGGGTCAGGAAGTTGCGGCGGAAGTCCGTCGTCAGCCCTTCGGAGAAGTAGTGCACGTCCACCACGCGGGCCGTTATGTAGTCGTACTCGTCCTCCTGTGAGGTCAAGAACGTCTCGCTGGTGATGACCATGCTGATCACGCCGACGATCTTGAAATCGGTGTTGCTCCCCTGGCCCTCCACTTCGGTGTAGATGGTGCCGAGCACCACGTTCTCCTCGTCTATGTGGTAGCCGACTCCCTCCTTGATGGACGTCTTCAGGCCCGTGGTGCCGTTTATCCAGTCGTAGCCCCAGGCCGGGTCGAAGTCGAACTCCCCGTCGTAGCCGTGCAGCGTCCAGCGCCTTGCTTCCTCGGCCGAGCCCGAGCCCCCGTCGTAGTTCAGAAGGCCGAAGCAGCCGGGTGCGACCTCCTCCCTGTTGTAGAAGTTGGTCAGTTCGCCCGGCGGCGGCAGTCCCCCGCCGTAAACGGAAAACGGGGTGAGCACGTGGCGCCGCAGCCGGGCGGTGGCCGTGGCCCGCTGGGAGACCTCTGTCAGCCCGAACAGGCCCCCGAAAGAGGTCCTGATCGGCCCGCCGGGGGCCTCGGGGTCACGGGCGCTCATCACACGGGCCGCCGTGGCCGGTACCGAGTCCTCAAGTGGCACGAAAACTCCATCCGCAAATTCGCCGAATTCGACGGCGACGCGCGTCCCGTCGCAGTTTTTCGAGGCCAGTTCAGCGGCTTTCGCTTCGGCAAGCAGGCGCGCGTCTCCTTCGTCCTCGCCCGTGACGCGCTGGTCCCACAGTTCCAGCATGGCGCCCAGCGCGGCGGCGTCGGCCGCGTTCTGAAGCCGCGCCCGGGTGTTTGTCACCCGGCCGAAGTCAATGGACAGAACGGCCGCCAGACACACCACGAAAAGCGACAGCACGAACAGCACTATCACCTGCCCGCTACGGTTCTCCAGCTTGGATCGAACTCTCACGGCAGCCTCCCCGGGAAGACGCACCTGTCTCGTCTTGTGACACGGACACGGTGCGTCTATGGCGCAAAAGGCGTTCCCTCCTGATAAGCCGGCCGCAGGGCGCCGCCGATGGGTCTTGCCCCGCGCCCGGCGCCGTGTATAATGCTGAGACGGCCCGGCCGTCGGGCCGGCTTCCGATGACCTCTCAACGGAGGGATGCGAGGCATGTCCGCTGAGAAGCTGACGTCCAGGGGCCAGGTCCGGCTTATCGTGATCATCGTGCTCGGGGTGCTGGCGGTTGTGCTGGCGCTACTGAACCGGGAGACGGTCGAGACCAATCTGCTTGTCTGGACCCCAAGTATGCCGCGTTTCGTGCTCCTGCTGCTGACCCTGGCCGTCGGCTTCGTGGTCGGCTTTCTGACGGGCACCATGCGGCGCGGGCACAGGTGAGGCCGGCCGTTGTGCTCGTCGTGTCGTCGGGGTCGGCGGCGGGCGCGCAACCCGCGCTTGACATCCGCCGTGCCGCCTGTTACTCTGAGCAGCACAATGAACAGAACACCGGCCCACAGCGTCGTCGTAGTACTATAGCCCTCTCTGCCCGGGCGTGGCCCGGGCCGTGAGGCGGTGGGTCGTTGTTCGTTCGGGCGAACGGACTATCTGAGCCCTTCAGCCTCACGCGGCTG
>PUMJ01000290.1 GCA_003551305.1 Candidatus Brocadiaceae bacterium | reverse complement strand
CGGTGCCCCTGGGCACCGTGCCCATCTACCAGGCCGCCATAGAAGCCGGTGGCCCGGCGCAGATGTCCATGGCCACCTACATGAAGGTCTTCGAGCGTCATGCCCGGGACGGCGTGGACTTCGCCACGGTGCACGCGGGCGTGCTGCGCGGGGCGATACCCCTGTTGGAGCGGCGCCTGACGGGCGTGGTCAGCCGGGGCGGGTCCTTCCTGGTGCACTGGATGCGGAGGCACGGGCGGGAGAACTTCCTCTACGAGCACTTCGGCGAGATTCTGGCCGTGGCCCGCAAGTACGACGTGACCATGAGCCTGGGCGACGGGCTGCGACCCGGCTGCATCGAAGACGCCACCGACGAGGCCCAGTTGCACGAGCTGCGAGTGCTGGGCGAACTGGCCCAGCGCTGTCGCGACGCGGGTGTTCAGGTCATGATCGAGGGTCCGGGCCACGTGCCTCTCAACGACATCGAGCGTAACATCCGCCTGGCCAAGGAGCAATGCGATGGGACGCCCTTCTACGTGCTCGGCCCTCTGCCCACGGACATCGCCCCTGGCTATGATCACATTGTCGGCGCCATCGGGGGCGCGCTGGCCGGAGCGCACGGGGCGGACTTCCTCTGCTATGTGACGCCTAAAGAGCACGTGGGCCTGCCGGACGCTCGGGAGGTGCGGCAGGGCGTGATCGCAAGCCGTATCGCGGCCCACATCGCGGACGTGGCCAAGGGCCTGCCCGGGGCGCGGGAGCTGGACGCCCGCATGAGCCGGCTGCGTGCCGAGCGCGACTGGGAGGGCATGCTGGAGGCGGCCCTGGACCGGGAGCGCTTCTGCGCTATGCTGGCCGACGAGCAGAAAGACGACCGCTGCTCAATGTGCGGGGAGTTTTGCTCGATGAGGTTGTTCCGGCAGGAAGATGAGGACCCGGCCCGCCCCGAGCCCGTCGAGCAGACACCCTCCGGCGGAGGTGTGTGATGATGGACTTCCCCGAACCTGACGCCTCTGTGCTCGAGAAAGAGATAGCGGGTCTGAAAAGGACGCGCAATGCCGTCATCCTGGCCCACCTGTACCAGCGCCCTTCGGTGCAAAGAATCGCTGACTTCGTGGGGGACACGCTGGAACTGACCCGCCGGACTCTCGAGGCCGACGCCGAGATCATCGTCTTCTGCGGCGTGCATTGCATGGCCGAGACAGCCGCCATCCTCAATCCGCAGAAGACAATCCTGCTGCCCGAACTGTCCGCTCGTTGCGCCCTGGCGGAGTTCGCCCCGGCCGAGGCCGTGCGGCAGCGGGCCCAGGCGCTGGGCAGCGAGGTGGCCGTCGTCAGCTATATTCACAGCACCGCCGACCTGAAGGCGGAGTCCACCATCTGCTGCACCAGCGCCAACGCCGTGCGCGTTGTGCAGTCGCTCGAGCAGGAACGCATACTGTTCGTGCCGGACCGCAACATGGCCTCCTTCGTGGCCGAACAGACCACCAGGGACATCATCCCGTGGGACGGCCATTGCTACGTGCACGACCCCAACATCAGCACCGGGGTCATCCGGGAGTTGCAGCGGCTCCACCCCAACGCCGTGGTGATGGCGCACCCGGAGTGCAATGCGGGCGTGCGACGCCTGGCGCACTTCGTGGGTGGCCCATCGCGCATGCTTGATTTCGTGGCCGCATCGGACTCGCTGGGTTTCATCGTGGGCGCCGAGGAAGGGCTGTTGCACCCCTTGCGAGAGCGCAACCCCCGCAAGCGGTTCTACTCGACCGGCAGCGTGTGCAGTTCCATGCGGCTTACCACTCTGGCCTCGGTGCGCCTCGCCCTTGACCGTATGTCCGACGTGGTGCGGGTGCCGCAGGAGGTGCGCGAGCGGGCCGCCGTGGCTCTGAACCGGATGCTGGAACTCTGATGACGCCTTGTCCGAGGGGGCCTCGTGAGCACCGCCGTCGGCGTTGACATCGGTAGTGTGGCCGTGAAGATGGTGACGCTCACCGACGGATGGCCCGTCCGTCGCTGCGTTGAACCCACCAGCCCTGATGCGGGCGCGCAGTGCGCCCGCCTGCTGCAGGAGGCTGGCCCCTCAGTCCGCGTCTGCACCACGGGATATGGCCGCAACCTGGTCGAACGGGCAGATCTCAGCATAAGCGAGATCATGGCCAATTCCGTCGGAGTCGGATGGTTACAGCGACACTGGGGGGAGTTGGAACGCGTCTTCGGGGGGCGGCCCGAGCCGGGAAAACTCCAGGGGGCGGTGCGCACCATCGTGGACGTGGGCGGTCAGGACAGCAAGATCATCACATTTGACGCCGATGGCATGGTGCGGGACTTTGCCATGAACGACCGCTGCGCGGCCGGCACTGGCAGGTTCCTGGAGGTGATGGCACGGGCCCTGGAGACGGATCTGGCCGGGCTGGACCGGCTGGCGCTCGACGCCCCCGAAGCGGCCTCCCTGAGCAGCACATGTACGGTCTTTGCCGAATCGGAGGTGGTGAGTCTGCTGGCCGAGGGCGTGCCCGCCCCCCGCGTGGCGGCCGGGGTGTTTCGCAGTGTGGCGACGCAGGTCTTCGCGCTGGCCGAGCGGATCGCCTGGCGGGAGCCGGTTCTGCTGGACGGGGGCCCTTCCGCCAGTCAGGCGCTGCGGCGGCAACTGGGACGGCTGTTCGGGGTCAGACCTGTGGTACCGCCGGGGGGGCAGTTCGCCACAGCGCTGGGGGCGGCCCTGGTGGCCGCAGACCGGCAATTCTCCGACCGGTTGACAGCCCACAGGCAGGAGCTATGATGAAGGTGTGCCGGTTGAAAAACTGACAGGAGGCTGCACCGCTGCAGAGGTCGCCCGGAGCAGCGACGTGGGGTCTGCGGCCGTCGGCTGCAAGACTTCCGCCTGCTGAGATTGGGGAGCACGTGTGATGGCAAGAAACACCCGCTTGACGTGGACCTGGGTGCTTGTTGCCGGCCTGCTCCTGCCGGCTGCGGTCGCATTCGGCCGGCAGCAAGAGACACCGAGCCGTTCTGTCAGGGTGCCCGTGAGGCAATACAGCGTCCTCCGGGCCGCCGACGTCTATCGCGCCGCCCGGGCTGACCGCCAGGTGGACGTGCGATTCCGCGACGGCTTTGCAAGGCAGGTGCCGGTACCGGAAGCGGCGCGCAGCCCCCGCGTGGGCGGCCGCACGCATGTCGTACTGCTGGCGTTCCGGACGGCGGAAGACCTGCTCTGCCTGGTGCCCTCCACCAGCAGCGAAGCGTTGCGCACCCTGGTCGGTGTCCCTGCTGAAAGACCCATCTCTATGGCGGCCCTGGAGCGAGGCATCGTCCTGAGCGAGGACCAGCAGATAACCGTTGAGGGCACGCTGGCCGGTGACAGGTACGTTCTGGTTGACCGGGTGTTGCTGTCACCCCCGACCGAGCCGGCCGGCCGGCGGGAGCTTCACCTGCTGTTGCCCGCCGACCGCGAGCCGAGGGTCATGGATTCGCCGGGATCGCGTTCGTTCGAGTTCCCCTGCAGCCATGTCGAAGACGCCATCGAAACCCTCACGGTGACGGTGGTAGAAAAGGGCCGCGAGCAGATGGCGGCGGACATCGCCGGGCTGACAGCCGGCCTGGAAGGACTGCGCGCCGAGCGCAAGAGCTACGGGCAGTACTCCGCCGGTGCCGTTTACCGACAGGCGGGCTCCGGCGACAGGGTCAATGTCGATTTCACCGACCGCGTGGCCCGCGTCTTCCCCGGGCCTTTGCCGCGCGAACTGGCTTCCGCATCGGCTGTGCGGCGGAGAGCGCCCGTCGAATTGAACACCGCCTACGCCTTCGAGACGGAAAATCGCTTGGTCTGCCTGGTGCCGGATACCTGGCCCACCCTGTCGGCACAGGCGCGGGAACTGGTGCCGGGGGAAATGGTGCGTGTCCGCGGCACAACCGTCGGGCCCGCCGGTCCGCACAACCGGGTGCTGGTTGACTCGCTTTTCTTCCCCGAAAGGTTGGACGAACAGGGCTGGTGGGTCACGCTTCAACTGGGGGAGGACCGGGCGCCCCTCGTGCTCTGGGATGACGGCACGCACCGGCTGAACCAACTGCGCTGCACGCACGCACCGGGGCGTCGGGAGCCGATGCGGGTGAGGGTGGGCCGCTTTCGCTCCGTGCAGCCGTTGCAGGCGCCACGTCCGCCGGCCGGCCGGTAAGCCCCTGGCAGTGCGCGTGGAGACCAACCTCCCCGGTGTCACCGGCAACGGAGCCCGTGGAGTTTGCCCGTCCCGCAGCAGGTGCTTTCCTTTCGCCCTGGGCACCGATTCCAGATGCTGAACTCGGCGAAAGGGGCCGTCTGCCCTTGCATTCTACACACGCTGACGTAACATGCGGGTTCGTGCCCCGAAGGAGAGTCAGAGTGAGGGAGCCGATGCCTGAGACAGTGGTTGACGACCAGATGGGCGAAATGACGCACCGCGAGCGGTTCCGCCGCGTGATGCACTACCAGCACGTGGACCGGGTGCCGCACTGGGAGTTCGGATACCTGGAGGAGACGCTCGAACGCTGGCACGAGGAAGGCCTGCCCGAGCAGCACAACGACATCGGCAGCGTCGAGGCATATTTCGGCGTGGACCCGACGCGGCACGTTCCGTTCCGCAGCGACCTGATACCGCCCTTTGAGGGCAAGCACGAAGTTCTGGAACAGGGGGAGGATTATCGCCGGGAGCGGCTGCCCGACGGCACCATCCAGGAGGTGAAGACGAAGGGCATCAAGACTATCCCCCATTTCATCAAGATGCCCATTGAGAACCGCGACGACTGGCAGCGCTTCAAGGAGCGGCTGGACCCGGAGGACCCCCGCCGCTTCGAGACTGACTACCGGGAACTGGGCCGCAAGCTGCTGCGCGCCGAGGAGCCGGTCGGCATCGGCATCGGCTCCTACTTCGGCGTCCCGCGCAACTGGATCGGGTTCCAGAACATCTCGATGATGCTTTACGATGACCGTGAGCTCATCGAGGAGATCGTCGAGACGCTCACGCAGGTCTACTACCGCCAGATCGAGGAGGCGGTGAAGTACATCGAGGTGGACTTCGCGGCGGGCTGGGAGGACATCTGCTTCCGCAACGGACCGATGCTGAGCCCGCAGATGTTCCGTGAGATAGTCGGCCCCCGGCTCAAACGCGTCTGTGACCTGCTGCGAAGGCACGGCTGCACGGTGATATGGACCGACTGCGATGGCGACATCACCCAGCTTGTGCCCGTCTGGCTGGAGGCGGGGCTCAACTGCATGTTCCCCATCGAGGTGCAGGCGGGCTCCGACCCCGTGAGACTGCGAGAGACGTTCGGCAAGGAACTGCTCCTGCGCGGCGGCGTCAACAAGCACAAACTGGCCGAGGGCAAGGAGGCGATACTCGCCGAACTGCGCCGCCTCGAACCGCTGGTCCAGGAGGGCGGCTGCATCCCGCACGGCGACCACCGCATACCCCAGACCGTCTCTTACGAGAACTACAGGTACTACATCCGCAATAAGCTGGCGATGTTGGGCTGGCGCGACGACGACGTGGCGCAGGTGCCGGGACTGAAAGATTGAAGGGCACGGAGCAGGGGCAGGAGATGGCAGAACGGAGCGAACAGGCGCACAAAGCGATAGTCCGGTGCCCGAGCTGCGGCCAGCGGCTGAGGGTGCCCCGGCTGGCCGCCAGGCGGTTGGCCGTGAAGTGCCCGCGGGGCTGCAGGTCCTTCGAGTACGCAGCCGGCGAGGAGGATGCTCCGAGTCGGCCGGGCCGCCCCCCGGCCTTGCGCGTCCTCTCCCTGCAGTCCGGCAGCAACGGCAACTCCATCTACGTGGAGGCCGCGGGCGTGCGCCTGCTGTTCGACGCCGGCATAAGCTGCAAGCAGGCCGAGCGCCGCCTGCAGGCCCACGGGCGGTCCCTGGCGGACGTGGACGCCCTGCTTCTCTCCCACGACCACAGCGACCATACACTCTGCGCGGGCGTCTTCCACAGGAAGCACGGCCTGCCGCTCTACGCCGCGCCGGATGCTTACCGCGTGGCGGCCCAGCGCATCGGTGATGTCTCCGAAGTCAACCACTTCCAGGCGGGCGAACGGCTCCGTTTCGGTGACGTGACCGTCGAGACCCTGCCGACGGCCCACGACGGCGAGGGCTGCGTCGCCTTCGTGGTCGAGGCGGCCGGGCGGCGCCTGGGCGTCATGACGGACCTCGGGCACGTCTTCGATGGCTTGCCCGGGGCGGTCGCCTCCCTTGACGCGGTCGTCCTTGAGAGCAACTACGACCCCGAGATGCTCCAGACGGGGCGCTACCCGCGCTTCCTCAAGGAGCGCATCAGAGGCGCCGGCGGCCACATCTCCAACATCGAAGCGGCACGGCTCCTGCGCGCCCACGCCTCCCCGCGCCTCCGGTGGGCGTGCCTGGCGCACCTGTCGGCCGACAACAACACCCCCGAGCTGGCCGTCGCAACCCACCGCCGCATAGTCGGCAACGGCCGGCCCATCCACGTGGCGGGCCGCCATTCCTGCAGTGGCCTGCTCGAGGTCTGAGGGGCGCGCCGCGCCCCCTACAGCAGGTTCATGCCCGCCTTGCGGGCCGTCAGCATCTGCACAAACGCCTCCAGCCGCGTCTTCAACTGGCCGCTGAGCGGGCCGGGCCGGTCCGCCTCGATGCTCAGCACGGGCACCTCCAGCCCGTCGCGCACAATGCGGTCGTGGATGCGCCGGTGGCAGAAGCTCTGCACGTAGTGCACCATCCCGTCCAGGCGCCTCCGTTCGCACTCCGCCCGCAGATCCTCCAGCCGCGCGAAGACGCCGTAGGGATACGTGTAGCACGTGTACTGCTCGGCCAGCGACGCGGCATCGAAAAAGGGCATGGCGAACTGGCGCGGCGTCTCGTTGAAGACCACCAGCGCCCCGAGCGACTCCAGGAAGCCGAAGATGCCGGGGATGATGGGCGGGATGCCGCAGACGCCCAGCCGCAGCCCGTGGGGGATCGGCTCCCGGGCGGCCGCCTCCTCACAGAACCTCTCCGCCGCCCGCCCGTAGCCGGCGGGGTCGGTGCAGAAGTCACTCGTGCTGACCAGCCACAGGTGGTTCTCCAGGCCGTGTACGCGGTCCTCCTCGTGGGAGAGGCGGTCTATCTCGGCCGCCGCCCGCCGCGCCGGGGCCAGCCGCTCCCGCCACTCCTGTGCCTCCCGCACCGTCGTGCCCAGCGCCTCGGCCATGGTGGCCAGGCATTGCCGCATGGCGTCCGCCTCCGCCCGGGCCGGGTAGTCGAAGGTCTCGCAACGGACTCCTTCGTGCACGAGCACCTCCATGAGGGCCTCGGCGTTGCTGCAGTCGCCGCGCGTCGCGATGAGCAGGCGGGGGACGTCGAACGCTTTGACGGCCCCGTAGATGCCGCGCGTCCAGCAGCAGCAGGTGCGCGGGAAGCCGGCGTGCTCGGCCGCCTCGGCCAGGGCGGCCGGCTCCTCGGCCGTGATGAACAGGTTGTTCAGGTCAACCGGCACAAGCCCCGCCGCGAGGATGACCTCCACCGGCACGGTCGTCGTCAGGCCCAGCAGCCGCTCGCGCGGGAGCCCCTCGGCCACGGGCGGCGGCAGGAGGAGTTCGCTCATGTCGGCATCTCCGCGGGTCCGGACGGCACGTGCGCAAGCATCAAGCATAACGGAACGGCGCGGGCCGGGCCAGTTGCGCTGCCCCCGCTGAGCGCCGAAATGGATTCGTTTCGTAATGCGTGGGCAAATCGGTCACGACCTCCCAAACCGGACACCACGGACACAAGGGGAACCGCAGATGAACGCAGATGCACACAGATAACGGCAAAGGCGGCACAGGGCAACGGCAAAGCCGCCGCATGTTGGACAGTAGCCGGTGGGCGGTGGTGAGGACTCACGTCATCTGCGTTTATCTGTGGTTGGACTCGTCGGGCAGCAGGCGCACCTTCTCGCGCGGTATGCTGAGGTAGACGCACCGCCCTTCGGTCCAGGTGGCGGGGGGGTAGATGCCGGGCACCCTGAGGCGGGTGGGGCCGTTGAGCCGCAGTTCGCAGCGGCCCCGGCGCGCCATGTTCGTTTCGATGGTTCCCTCCAGCAGGAGCGTGTCGGGTTCGGGCTCGGGCCTCTGCAGGGTGACGGTCACTTCCTGCATGGGAAAGAAGGCGTAGGCCGGCCCCGGGCTCAGCGTGCACTGCGGCATGGCCCACGGCGGCGCCCCATCCAGGCAGAAGGCGGCCACGCCGTCGCGCCGGGCGATGGCGCCCCGCACCAGGCCCTTCAGGCGCAGGAAGCGCGCCACGAAGGCGCTGGCCGGCGCATTCAGTACCTGCTCCATGGCCCCTTCCTGAACGATGCGGCCGGCTTGCATGACCACGCACTGGTGGCCGAGGCGGAGCGCCTCCTCGGTGTTGTGGCAGACGTGCAGGACGGTGGTCCCCTGGTCGGCGTGCAGTTGCTTCAGGTCGTCAATGACGCGGTCGCGAGTGGCCTCGTCCAGGGCGCAGAGCGGTTCATCGAGCAGCAGCACGTCGGGCTGGAAGGCGAGGGCGCGGGCCAGGGCGACCCGCTGCCGCTCCCCGCCGGAGAGCTTGCCCGGGCGGCGCTGCCGCAGGTGTTCTATGCCGAGCAATTCCAGCACCCGGTCCACGGCGCGTCGGGTCTCATCCCGCCCCAGCCGTCGCGCCTCCAGGCCGAAGGCGACGTTCTGCGCCACGGTCTTGAACGGGTAGAGCGCGTAGTCCTGGGGGACGTAGCCGATGTTGCGGGCGGCGGGGTCCAGCCCGGTGACGTCGCGGCCCGCTATGACGACCCGCCCCGACTGCGGCCGGTAGAGGCCGCAGAGCGTCTCCAGCAGCAGCGTCTTTCCAGCCCCCGTCGGGCCCAGGATTATGCAGTAGTCCCCTTCGGCCACCGAGAAGGTGATGTCCCGCAGGGCGAAGCCCTTCACACCCATGCGGAGGGCGTCCACGGACAGCATGGCGTTGTTCTGCCGCTCTACCACAGGCTTTGCCCTCCCGCCAGCAGCTTGAAGATGATGAGCGAGGCCATGGTGAACGCCACCATCAGCATCGAGATGGCCAGGGCGGGGCCGATTCTCCCTATGGACAGTTCCAGGTAGATGGAGGTGGAGAGCACCTCGGTCACCTGCCGCGTGGTGCCGGTGAAGACCATCAGCGGTCCGTAGAGGCCGATTGCGAGGGCCCAGGCGATGACGCCTCCCGCCACGATGCCGCCTCGGACCATCGGCAGGGTGACGCGGCGAAAGACCTGCCCGGCCGACCAGCCGAGCGTGCGGGCCACGTCTTCGAGGCGTTTGTCCACGGCGCTGAAGGCGCCCGCCACGGTGCGCACCGCGTAGGGCGCCACGCAGATGAACTGGGCCAGCACGATGCCCGCCCGTGTGTAAACGAATCGGAACCCGGTCCCCTCCAGCGCCCGCCCCGGCGCCGTCTGGAAAAAGACCAGCAGCGTCACGCCGACCACGATATTGGGCAGAACGATGGGCATGTCCACCAGGGTGTCAACGAGGGCCTTGCCGGGGAAGTCGTAGCGCGACAGCGCGTAAGCGACGGGCACGGCGAAAAAGACGGCCAATGCCGCGCTCAGCAGTGAGGTCCAGAGCGTCAACCGGGCGGCGAAGCGCAGGTCGGGGTCGCGCAACACCTCGGCAATGTTCCCCGGTTCCATGTAGCTTATGTTGGCGATGAGCAACGCGGCGATGAAGCCGGCGTAGATGATAAGCAGCGCGAAGAGGCCGACTTTGAACAGCGCGGCCCCGCGGCCCGATGCCGAAACCGGTCGCGCCGCAGATGCCGTCGAGCTGGTGACTTCGTCAATTGACATGGTCGCACTACCGGGAGGGGTTCCGTCCGAACCCGGCCGCGCCCGGCGGCGGGGCATTCACGAGTCTATCGGTGCGTCGCAGCACATCAACCCCCGTCGTCAACATCATAACCGTGCCGGGCGAACACTTCCCGCCCGAACTCCGAGGTGATGAACTCCACGAACCGGCGCGCCGCCTCGGGCCGGCGCGAGGTCCGGATGATGCCGATGGCCACCGGCGATATCACGTTGCGCTCCGGTTCTATCTCAACGACCTCGGTGCCCGCCTCGTACTGCAGCGCCACCGGTCTCCAGACGATCGTCGCGTCGGCGTGGCCGAGCGTGACGGCCTGCCCCAGTTCCGGGGCGGTGGTGCTGGTGTAGACGACGCGCTCTTCGACGCGGGAGGCAGATATGTCGTTCTTCTCGAATATGGCGCCGGTTATCCGGCCGACGGCGGCCGTGCGGCGGTCCGCGATTGCTAACCTCACCTCGGGGCCCACCAGGTCCTGCACGCTGCGGATGTTGAGGGGATTGCCCTGCCGGACCATGATGACCGGCACGAAGGCGGCGACGCTGCGTGCCTCGGTGACCAGGTCGGCTTCGCGGGCTTCCTCGATGTAGAAGTCGTCACCGGGCAGAAAGAGGTCTCCCTCCTCCCGGAGCTTCAGGTTGCCCAGCAGCATGTTCGAGGGGCCGTAGTTGGCGCGGACGCTGATGCCCGTTTCGCGCTGGAAGGCGGCGATCACCTCCTCGACGGGCGGCTTTATGCCCGCCCCGGAGTGCAGCAGCAGTTCCTCCGCAGCCGGCGCCTCCCCGCAGCCCACCCAGGCGTAAGCGCCAACGAGCAGCAGAACAGCCAGCGCTCCTGCGGCAAGAGCCCTTGTTCGAACCATCGGCATGCCTCCTGTATTCTACATCATCGAGCCGGGCTGTGCACCGTGCCGAGCCGCCGCCAGGCCTGCCCCGCTGTGCCGGGCCGGCCGGTTCCCCGGCACGCTTTCCCTGTTACTCTATAGTAGTAGTTACCATCCCATCGGGCAAGCGGAAGGGCAGTCCGCTGGCGTCGGCCGCGGCGGGAGCGTTTGACATGGGGCGGGCGGGCTTTAGAATCGGCGGTTCGGAGACCTCGGTATACGGGAGACGGGAGATGGCGACTTCAGGTGACCGACAGCAGGTTGAGCAGTGGGACGTTTTCGAGGTGGTCCAGGAGGTGCAGGCCGAGGGGAACCCGTTCACCGACATCGAGTTCGGCGCCCGGTTCCTCTACAAGCATCGGGCCGTGCCCGTGGATGGGTTCTACGACGGGGACGGCGTCTTTCGCGTCCGGTTCATGCCGGACGTGCCGGGCCGATGGCGCTACGAGACGTGGAGCGACTGCGCGGAACTGGACGGCGTCGCGGGGGAGTTCGTCTGCACCGAGGCCCCCGAGGGCAACCACGGGCCGGTGCGCGTGGCCGACGGGTTTCACTTCCGCTACGCGGACGGCACGCCCTACTACCAGGTGGGCACCACCTGCTACGCGTGGGCCCACCAGGGGGACGAGCTGGAGGAGCAGACCCTGGAGACGCTCAGCGAGGCGCCGTTCAACAAGCTGCGCATGTGCGTCTTCCCCAAGCGCTACCGCTACAGCCGGAACGAGCCCGAGCACTACCCGTTCGAGGGGAACCGCGAGGAGGGCTGGGACTTCACACGCTTCAACCCCGCCTTCTGGCGGCACTTCGAGACGCGCGTCAGCCAGCTCCGGGATCTCGGTATCGAAGCGGACCTGATCCTCTTCCACCCGTATGACGGGGGGCACTGGGGTTTCGATCGCATGCCGGCCGAGGCCGACGACCGCTACCTGCGCTACGCGGTGGCGCGGCTGGCCGCCTACCGCAACGTCTGGTGGTCAATGGCCAATGAGTGGGACTTCATGGGTGAGAAGGAGGACGGCGACTGGGACCGCTACTTCCGCATCGTGCGGGAGGAAGACCCCTACCAGCACCTGCGCGGCATCCACAACGGGCGGCGCTGGTACGACCACGGCAAGCCGTGGGTGACCCACTGCAGCGTGCAGGCCGGCACCGACGACGTGGGCAAGTGGCGCCGGCAGTACGGCAAGCCCGTCGTCGTGGACGAGACGCTCTACGAAGGCACCATCAGTGAGCCATGGGGCAACATCACGGCCGAGGAGATGGTGCGCCGCTTCTGGGTGGGGCTGACGCATGGCGGCTACGTCGGCCACGGCGAGACCTACCTGCACCCGGATGACATCCTGTGGTGGAGCAAGGGCGGGGTGCTGCACGGGGAGAGCCCGGAGCGCATCGCCTTCATGCGCCGCATCATGGAGGGGGGGCCGGAGCGCGGGTTCGACCCCGTGCCGTGGTGGAGGTCATGGAAGGCACACGCCGTCGGCAAGGGCGACGACTACATCCTGCTCTACTGGGGCGTGCGGCAGCCGGGCGAGATGACCCTCGAGCTGCCCGCGCGCTATCGCGCCGACGTCATTGACACCTGGGAGATGACCATCACGCCCGTGGAGGGCGTCCTGGAAGGTGAGGTGACGGTGCCGCTGCCCGGCAGGCCGTACATCGCCCTGCGTCTGCGCAAGGAGCAGTGAAGGGGCGGTTCACCTGAACATGTCTCTGAGGCGATCTTCCGGCCGCCTCTGCGGTTCGGGTTCGTCCTCGTCGTCTTCTTCGGCGGGAGGCTCCTGCCGGCGGGGGAACACGCCCTCCAGGCCGGGCAACCTGTCTCTTATCTCGTCATCGAGCCGCGCCCTTATCTCCTTGCCCAGCCGCTCGGCCTGTTCGTCGACGAGGTTTGCCAGTTCGGCCCTGCCGGCGGCCACCAGCGATTCCCTCATGCTGGCCAGCACCTCGCCGGCGTTGATCTCGACGCGCGGGGCGCCGGGAGAACCGGTCAGGGAGCCGGTGATCCTCAGCTCGCCGACGGCGTCGAGCATTCGGGCGGCCGCGTCCGGGTCGAGCCCCAGGAAGCTCTGCCCCGGCCTTACGGCCGCCTGCAGGTCGGTCAGGTCCAGCTCGAACGGGAAGTCGAGCGAGGTGGCTGAGAAGGTCCCGGCGATCACTATGTCGGCGCGCCCGCCTTCGACGTCCACGGGCGCTTCGCCGCTGAGCCGCAGAACGTCCCCAAGGGACACGTTGCGCAGGCGGAAGGCGGCGGTGTGGACGGCGTCCGGGCGGTCGAAGTTCAACTCGATGTGCGCGGTGGGGTCGGCGCCCTCGGGGGTCATGGTCAGCACCATCGGCCGGCCGGTCAGCTCGGGGTGGCTGGTCAGTTCGGTGGCCTGCAGCTTCTGCGGCTCGGGAGCGATGGGCAGGCGCAGCCCTTCGATGACGACGTTGCGGATGACCCAGGTGGGCCGTTCGGCCAGGATGTCCTGGGCGGAGAGGGTGAGGTAGCCGATGTTCTCACCGTGGCGTTGCAGTTTCTCCCGCTGCTTCTCTCGCTGCTTCTCGCGGCGGGCCTCGACCATTTCGAGGTATTCCTTTAGTTTCAGCAGGCGGTCACGCAGCTCTCGGGCCTGCTCCAGGTAGTCGAGGGGGCTCGGTTCCGGTTCCGGCTCGTCGGGCGGGGGCAGCTTGAAGACCTCGCCGGGGGCGGCGCGTTCCGTTCCGAACAGGACGTTCGAGACAGCGACCTCGTTGATCACATAGCGTTTGCGCAGCAGGTCGGGCACGTTGATGCTGGCGGCCAGGCGGCCGGCCTCGAAGGCGTTGCGGGCGGGGTCCTCCCTGTCGGTGGCCTGCAGGCCCGCCAGATCGAGCAGGCCGCCGGTGAGGGAGAGGCGCGCCCGCTCCACGTCAACCTGGGCCCCGTGGGCCATGCCGACCCCGCGCTCGATGCCGGCCTTCACCCCGCGGTCCAGAAAGAAGTACTGCCCGACCAGCAGGAGGGCGACGGCCACGCCGACCACGATGAAACCCGACTTGCGCAGCACCGGCGGGTGCTCCTTCAGCAACTCGCCCAGTTCCGCCTTCTTCGGGCCGAAGACGAGGCGCAGGAACACGCGCACCACCGGGTTGGCGGCCAGCCTGCGCATCTTCTGGCTGCGCTCGGTGGCTTCCACCAGGCCGACGCGCAGCCCGTGCACGGCGCGTACCATCAGCCAGCCGAACACGAGCCCCAGCACAAGCCCCAGGGGCAACCCCCCGACCAGGCTGTAGACGTGCAGGTCCATCAGCGCCAGCACAGGGGCGTCCGATGCAAAGCGGAAGAAGCCCTCAAGGCCGATCCCGTGGATGATGAAGTAGCCGATGCGGAACGTGAGGGGGGCCAGCGCGAGGCAGAGTATCTTGCCCACGGCGAACCCCAGCAGCGCGATGTGGAAGTGCGCGTTCAGCAGCAGCAGGGCCAGCACCAGCAGTACCAGCGTCATGTTGAACCCCGGCACCATGCCGATGGCCAGGCCGAGCAGACCGCCCAGCATGATGACGCGGTCCGCCACCCCCCCGCGCAGGACCTTCCCCATCTTCCGGATGAATTTCAGCAGCAACATGTCCTGTCCCTCCCAGCGATCTCAGGGCAATCCGTTCCGGTTCTTCAACCACGAAGTTCGCGAAGGACACGAAGGAAAAAGAAGGGTGAGCACGGAGAGTGTTCTGTTCCTCCTGCCGTTGTTCGCGTCCTCCGGGACGAAATCGCGGTTCCTGGGCACAGAACCGGAGCAAACTTGATCTAAACCGCGCAGCAAGGCATTTCCATTCGTGACAGGGCCATCATAGCGTAGCTAAGCGCCGTTTGCACATTCCGGCTAAAGCGCAGGCCCGCCGGGCTGAAGCACGGCTCACATCCCGGTCGCGAACGCTGCTGACCGCCGGATGAGCCGGTGCACGCACCATCCCGTCTTCGGGCTCAGCTGCAGCTTTGCACGCTGCGCTTACGGAGACCTGCAAAAGCCATATTCAGCCGGAAAGAATGCTATCATTCTGAGGAGGGCCGGAGCCCTGACGAAGAATCTCTACGCCGGCGTCCACTGTGTGCATGAACGGAGACATTCTGCGTTGCGCCGTTCGGCGAACTCAGAATGACATCATTGGCTTTCCCGGGCTGAATAGCCCCCGACCTGATGGCCGGCGGGTCAACGTCCCTGTTGCCGCCCAAGCGTCCCACTACGGCCGAACCGATAAGGATGATGCGCTCGGGCTCGGCCGCCTCGATGCTCCGTCGCACGTTGTCGTCCAGGATTTCGGACTCCAGGGGCAGGGGCCTGCCTGTCCCCCGGCCATGGCGGTTCTCCTATCAGTCCACCACAGAGATTGCAGCGCAAAGGTGCAGAAGGGCGCGGCAACCTGCGGGCAACGAGCAGCCGCCCCCTGGCAACTGCCCTCCGGCAGACTTGCCGACGCTCGACTCGCGCGGGGTCTTGCTTTGCCGTAGGCCAGCCGCCACCTCCGTCCCGGCGTTCAGTTGGTCACCCGGCGGCCAAGGGTCAGGCCCACCACGGCATATGCGGCGCGCCGTTCCTCTTCGGGCAGTTTGAATTCCAGCGACCTGACCTCGACGTCCGTCCTGGGGTTGCGAACCGCCATGCTGTAGAGGACGGCATGTTCGTTGTCGGCGTCCTGATAGCGGTGCGTCCAGGCCAACGATGCACCGGGCAGCAGGGCGGGCTCGTCCTGGAGCCAGTGGGTCACCTCCCGCTCCAGCCGTACGGGGACCATCCGTGATTCCCCGTCGGCGTAGTTCAAGCGGACATAGGCCACGGTGGGGAAGTCCTGCGGCATTTTCGCCGCGCGCCGCTCGGCGTCGGTGAGCGGCCGGGTGACGTGGGCGGTGTGCAGCAGGTAGACAACGTCAACCGTGTCCTCGACCCGGATGCTGCCGAAGCTTGCGGGCAGTTCCTGCAGGGCTGAGGGCAGCCCGGGGACGCCATCAGCCAGGACGACAGCCTCATTGACGGGCGCCGTATGGAAATCGGTGATGTAATAGGTGACGTCGGCGAGGGTCTGTTCCCCGGAACGCAGCCGGCGCAAGTCGCGCCCGTCCTCGCCGAACCAGACTGTGCGACCTGTGGTCCAGGAGGAGGCGGCGATGTGATGATTGCCGTAGGGCATCAGGTCCACGGTGGAGAAACGCACGTTCTGCCCCGCGATCGGCACGTCCTCGCCGGTGCCGACGCCCATGTTCTGCAGCAGCATGCTGGTCAGGCGCACCTTGTCGGCCGCGTTCGGCGGGTTGGGCTCGTCCTCCATGAACTTGATCTGGTTCACGAACAGCCCGCCCTCGCCGCGCGGGAAGGCCACCAGGCCGCCCACGTTGTCGAGGGTCTCGCTCTCCGGCGCTTCGGCCCGGCGGAACTCGACGTTGTCGATGCCCACCAGGTGTTCGCGGTTGGCGTGGGTGCCCCGCACGCGCCGCGTGAGCAGCCGGATGGTGATGGTCTCTTCAGCCCGCACGGGCTGCGGCAGGTCGAGGTCCGTCCGCTCGGGCGCATCCGGCAGGGTGGCCGGCACCGCCGCATCCTCGTCCCCGTCGAAGATCAGTTCGATGTCCTCGATGGTGCTGTAGTTGGTGTTGTTCCAGATGCTCACCTGGTCAATGGTCTCAGGCCGACGCAGCCGGAAGGTCAGGTCCAGCGGCTCGACCTCGGGGTCGTCCCACCATATCTGCTGGATGTAGCGCCAGAAGTCGCTGCCAAGCATCCCGTTGACGAAGTTGTAGGGATCGCTATCGTCGTAAGTGGGTTCGTAGACGAAGGGGTCGTCGGGAGCGTCCGGCGGCAGCGTGAAAGGCGCCGCGTTCTGCACCGCGTCCAGCACGTAGCTGAACGTGTGTTCATAGACCCAGCGCCTGCCGTGCATGATCTCATCGTCGCTCAGCAGGGCGACGTCGCGATTGCCGAGTGTGGCGGCCAGCGGGGACTCGCGGTCTTCCAGCGTCACCCGTTCCATGCGGAAGGGCCGCAGGATGAAATCGGTGCCCTGCAGGCGGTTGAATGCGTCAATGCCCTCGGGGCTGAGCCCGTTGAGCATGATCCATCCGCCGGCCTCCTGGAAGGCCTCCACCTGCCCGCGCAGGCCGATGAGGCGTTCCAGGTTCTCCGCGCTGGCGTTGACCACCAGTACCTCGGTGCGGGCGGGGTCCAGGGCCTGTTCCAGCGATTCGGCCGTGCGCACCGTCACACCCGTCTCCCGGACTTTCTCCCGCAGCAACGGGTTGTCCGGGGAGTAGACGGCTGCCACGCCGTCAGCGGGGTCGTAGGGCGCGTAGTATTCGACCATGTTGCGCAGGAGCAGGTCGGCCGCGGGCTCCTGGCCGAGCTTGTCGCCGACACGGAGCTGGCACAGCACTATGACGCCCGGCCCCACGGGCACCTCCATCAGGGGGGAGTAGGGCAGTTCGGCACCGGCTTCGGCCAGGCTTCGGGCGCCGGCCGCCGGTTTCTCGTAGACGCGCTTGTAGGTGGGGTGGTCCCCCGCCCAGTCTATGAGGTCCTCCTGGCCCAGGTCGCGATACACGGGCGTGCCCAGCGCCTGCGGGTGGGCATACCCGCCGAACCGCTCGGTGGTGCGCAGCCGCACAGGCACGTTCTCTCCACTGACGGGATTCTCCTGTTCCAGCACGATGACGCGTCCGCCCCGGGAGGCAAACCGACGCAGGTCGTCCCGCTCAGCGGCCTGCTCGTGCGTGAGGGCATCCGGCCCGACGAGGGCCAGACCCGTGCGCTCGTCCAGGTCTTGAGGCGATTCCAGACTCTCGAACGGTATGTCCCGTTCGGCCAGAAACGCCTCGACATGGCCGTTGGGGTCCAGCAGGAGGATCGGGTCGGCCACGTTGAGCCCGTTTACGGCGGGCACGACGGGCACGTCGCGGATGTCCTCGTAGGACTTGCCGCCGGGCTGACTCAGCCGCAGGGTCAGCGCGCCCTCCAGCCGGCCCTCTACGGCAGGGGCATCGATGACGAGCGTGTACTGCTCGCCGTAGCCCGGTTCGATGTCCATCTCGACGGTCTCGCCGGCTATCCGCTCGCCGCCGGCCTCGTAAGACCACTCGAAGGTGACCGGCTCCCGGCTCAAGGTGTCGTTCATCATTTTGAACAGCAGTTCGTTCCTCGCGCCGCCCAGCAGCCGGTGCGTCTGCTTGCGGGGGATGGCGCACAGAGCGCTCATCATCTTCAGCGCGTCTTCCTGTTCGCTCAGGTTGTCCCAGGGATACCATGCCGCGACACCCGCCCAGCGGTAGCCGCCGTAGAGTGCGCGCAGGTAGCGCGCCTTGCCGGCCCGCTGGTAGTCCATGCCGCGGTAGGCCTCGTCGCCGATGGCTATCGTGGCGTCTTCCAGGTGGCGTGCGAAGCGACTCTCGCCCACGATGTAAGGTTTGTCCCGCTCCCACGGCCAGTGGGCGGCCTTGTTGGAATAGTGTTCGAGGGCGTAAGCGTTGTCCGGATAGTAGTCGTAAGCGGCCTCGGGGTAATGCGGGGAGTTGGTGGACATCCAGCCGCCGCCCTCGATGCCTCCGTGCTGCAGTTCCAGGGGCACGTCACCGGAACCGCCCGACTCCATCGGCCGAGTCGGGTCATTCTCCTTGCCGTTCATGGCTATGTCCTTGATGCCCTGGGCCATCTTGGGCCAGTAACGGCGGTAGAGGTTCCAGCCATTGATGTAGAGGAACTCGTTTTCGATCTGGTAGGTGATGACGGAGGGGTGGTTGCGATAGGCCCTGGTGAACTGATCGATGTGCCTGTGCAGGTTGGGCCACAGCCGGGGGTTCAACTCCCATTCACCGTCTTCGCCGTACCGTGTATGCCCCATCTCATAGCTGATGAACATGCCATCTATCATGGAACAGAGGCGCCCCGGGATGCCATACCGATCATAGAATTTGAGCCGCTCGGTCCGGGAGTGCAGGAAGTTGCTTGTGCGGCGACCGGCGGAGAAACGCGGGAAGCGGCTGCCCTCGCTGTGGAAGGCCTCGAGCCACTCCTCTCCGCTCTGGGCATCCCCACGCACGTTGACCCAGGTCCAGGAGTTGCGCCTCTTACCGTTGATGTAGATGCCCGTGCCCCGCACGGTCACCTCGCGGAACCCAAAACGCTGTTCATGCACGTCCAGCGCGCGTTCACCCTCGCTGACGGTGGTGCGCAGGTCGTAGAGGTCGGCCGTGGCGTCGGGGCTCGTCTGGGGCCACCACAGGCGGGGATCATCCCAGTCGCCCGCGATAGTCACCGTCTCGGTGCCGCCGGCCGGCAGTTCGACCGTCACGGGGTCAAAACGCCTTTCGACCTCGCCGGTGCCTTCATAGATCGCCTCGCTCCGGACGCTCACGGTGCGGGCCTCGGGGCGGGTGTTGCGCAGGGTGACGTCGGCTTCCAGGCGCGAGTTCTCCACCGAAGGCCGCACGAAAACGTCCTCGACGTAAGCGTCGCCCGTGGCTTCCAGGAACATCTGGTTCACCAGGCCGGAGTCCCGTCCGTCGCCATCCCCTTTGGTAGAGGGATAGACGGGGGCGATCCAGCGCGCGCCTCTCGCGCGGTCCCGCGGTCGGTTGCGCAGAGCCTGAGGCCCGCCGCCATGCTCGGGGTCGACGGCATACCAGCTGCCTTTCACGGCGATGACCAGTTCGTTGACCTCGCCGGGGCGGATGTGGTCGGAGATGTCCATCTGCCACGGTATCCAGACCGACTGGTGCGTGTCGGCCAGTTCGCCGTTGACAAAGACGCTCACAATCCAGTTCGTCCCCCACGAGCGCAGCACAAAGCCGCGGCCCTCGTAGTCGGCCGGCACGTCGATGCGCGTCCGGTAGAAGACCCGGTGGCCGAAAATCGTCTCGTAGCGGTCCCACAGCGTGCCCGGCACCTCCAGGCCCATCCAGCGCAGGGGGTAGTCCTCCGGGTCGGGTATAGCCTGCACCGGCTCGGAAGTGTCCACGTTCATGTCCGGGTCGTCGTAGCGGGCGACTTCCCACACGCCGCTCAGTTCCATGCTGTCGCGCTCGGCGCCCCGGGACTCGGGCATGCGGAAGACCTGCTCCTCGGCCCGGCGGGTCAGCTCGTCGTCGTAGCGCTCACCCGGCTTCAAGTACCCTTCAGGCACCCACTCACCCAGCGTCAGTGCCAGGCAGTCCAGCCCGATGATGAAGCGCCCGTCCGGTTCGGTGTAGCGCAGTTCCCAGCGATGCGTACCGGGTTCGAGCTCAACCTCGCCCAGGTGCAGCCACGCCACCTCGGTCCACTCGGCGACCTTCATGACGTTGGTGGTCCACTCGTCCGGGTCGGCGTGCTGCCACTCGCCGTCACCTATGCGCCAGTCGAAGGGCGCGCGCACCCGTTCGAAGCCCACGCGGGCCCAGGCCTGGTAAGTGCCGGCCTCGGGCACCTCGGCCTCGTAGGTCAGCCGGTAGTCGGCGTCGGGGAAGCGTTCGGCCGCTTCGTCCTCCGACAGGGAGTAATGAACCCACTGCCCCTCGGAGAGCACTTCCGGCCGGCCCCCGGAGGTAACGTCGAAATCGAACGTGGACTCGACCGGCTCCTCAGCCTCGATCCAGACGTAAACATCCGGCTCCTGCGCGCGAGCGCTCAGGGCCGCCGCGTAGAACACGAGCGCCGCCGCCAGCGCCGCCACCTTCCACAGTCGTCGCCAGGGGGTTCCATCAACATCGGACCTCTCAATTCGCCGTTCCATCGCTCCAACTCCCGTTTTCAGGGTACCTGCGGACCACCACCGGGGGGCGGTGCCAGATGTTTTCAATGTTGTGTTGCCGACTCTTCTCTTTAGTATGCCAGTCTGCCGGAGGCTGTCAAACTGAAAAAGCGGGGCGGGGGACATTGGGGGCGGGCGCGCCCACCGAGCAGCCCGGCGCAGAGACGCCTGTTGCGCGGGGTTCCGTCAGGGCAGCACCTGCTGCCGGCACGGTTCCGGGCCACTGCGCCCCCGTTCATCAGCCTTTCTATGCGGGTCCCATCGCGCCCGGGTCGGGCGCGCCCGGTTCGGGATAGCCGGCGGCCGCATCGTCCAGCACCAGCACCCAGTCCAGCTCGGGCGGTCCCGGCGGCGTGAACTCCCGTTCGCCCCGGCTCCGGAACGTCCCGATGCGCCGGGCCTGCCCCGCGCGGGGGTCGTACCACCAGGCAACGGCGTTCTGGCCCGCTATCACGTCCATCCGCACTGCGAATGGCCTGCCGGTCGGCGCATACACCATGGCGTAGGTCCCATCTTCATTTCGGGTGGCGGTATAGCGGTAGCGTCCGGCGCCGGGCACCAGGGTTCTGACACGGTGCGGCACGAGGACGGTGTCGTCCGGCACGCGGGTGAGCATCGGCCGGGACTGGATCAGCCGTCGCCCGTGCTGCATCTGCCTGGCGCCGGGGGCATGGAGCGCCTCCTTCCACGGCATGAGGGGGTGGTTTATCGGCCCGCGCCCCTCCTGCCACATCTGCCAGACCGAGTGGTGGCCGTAGGTGTGGCCGAACGCGCCGCCGAACAGGTCCCAGTAGAGCGGTCGGCGCACGTCAGCGGCCGTGGAGTGGCCCTGTTCCTCCGGCCGGAACGCTATCGGATGGTCCTCATACAGGGGCTCCCCGTCCAGCACCGGCTTGACGGGTTCGCGTGCGTAGTCCTCGCGCAGCCGGTCGTAGTTGCCTGTAAACCCGACCACGTGCCCGGTCTGGCGCATGTTGAAGTCCAGCCAGTCCTCCCCGTGGAAGTATTGGGCGGAGCCCTGTCCGCCGCAGGGATGGAAGGAGATGAGGTGGGCCCCCTCGTCTCCCGCGCGCAGACCTCGGGCCATCGCCGCGACGGTGCGGTGGTGAAGCTCTTCGGTGACGGGGCGGTCCCCGCCGAGGATCCAGACGATGTTCGGCCGGTCGGCGTAGCGCTCGCCCAGCCAGCGGCCGTAGGCGGCGGCGTTCTCGGGTGTAAAGATGACCGGCCCGGCCCCCCATTTGTCGTTCCACTTATCCCCCCAGGTCGGCAGCACGGCCACCCAGAGGCCCAGTTCCGCGGCGCGGTCAATCACGTAGTCACAGTGCTCGAAGTAGGCGTCGTTCGGCCGGGCGGGGTCGTTGTCGCGGAGCGGCGTCTCGCCGCAGGGGTTCGGGGTCCCCAACCCGTCGAATTCCGCCAGGGCCACGGCCTGTATCACGGTGAAGCCCTGCCGCCGGCGGGTCGAAAGGTAGTGGTTCGCTGCCTCCCGGCTGCCGCGGTGGAAAAGCTCCCACGCCGTATCGCCCAGCCAGAAGAAGGGCCTGCCATCCTCCCGCACCAGGTGGCGTCGGTTCTTGCTGACCCGCAGCAGCGCTGTTCCCGTGCCGCTGTCAGCGGCGTGTGCGTCTGTGGAATCCGTCATGTCAGCTTCTCCGGCAGAGACCTTCCTGTGTCTGGGGTCTGCCATTCTCGTGGCGGCCCGGCTGTCCGCGGCCGTTCGCACACCCCTCGTCCGACGTCAAGCACCTGCCCCAGCATAGGCGCGGCGCGTGAATGAGGCAAGCGGGGGGGGTGGGGGAGCGCGAGGGGCAATGTGGGTACAATCCCCATAGTAAACTGGAGGTTTTCCCGACTTAACAGAGTTCGCTCCGGCTGATAACATACGCAATAGCTGGTAGGGAGAAAGATCCTCCAGCGTAGCGAAAAGAAAAAGAGGTTAGACTCGGCTGTCGCGAATCGGGGGAAACGCGGCGGCTGAGTGGAAAGAGCGGCGGGACGACAAGGGGGCACGTTCCGCCGTTTCTTTTTCTGCCAAACAGGCCGTGCGGGGGCGGAGACGACATGCGCACGGACACGCTCAGAGAAGCTGCGAAAGCAAGGCCTGAAGCTGCCCGACTCCTTCGCTTTGCCGCCCCCGATTGTGCTGGACAAAATCGCCGGTAAAATCGTCACCCAGGGTGGGGAGGATGTCCTGGCAAAGT
>PUMJ01000038.1 GCA_003551305.1 Candidatus Brocadiaceae bacterium | reverse complement strand
TTTCTTGTCCTCCGGGGCCGCGCGGTCGGGGTGGAAGTCCTGCGCGATGAGCCCGGCGTGAACGTCCGAGCCGCCGACAAAGCCCAGTTGCAGCTCCGTCCGCTCGCGCAGGTTCCGGAAGATGAAGCGCTCCTCGTTGGAGTCCGGCAGCGGCTTGATGGTCTCCGGCTCGTCGGAGGCGCCGTGCCGTGAATAGACCTCGATGACCTCCTCGCGCTCGGTGCGGAGCCGGTCCCAGTCGGTCCACATCCAGCTCTCGTAGGCGGGGTGGTGGGAGATGATGACGCAGTCCCCCGGGTCCAGCTTCTCATACAGCTTCTCGGACGTCTCCGCATCGGTGCCGTCGGCCGCGTCGCCGGAAAGCAGCGGGTTGCCGGCATAAGTGCCGAAATACAGGTTCTTGTGGCCGTAGTTGCGCTCGGCCTCGTAGGGCTGGGCCCACTCGTAGGCGGGCAGCACGATGAAGTAGCCCGGGTCGCTCCACCGGCACGCCGCCCGCTGGATGGCCGGCCAGGCGCCGTTGGCGATGATCTGGTTGTCGTGATCGGTGACGGACGCCACGTCCATGAACCGCACGTCGCGCGCATGGGTGTAGTGCTCGTCAAGCGTGCCGATGCCGTCCGAGGAGATGGAGTGGCCGTGGATGTCGCCCCAGACGAGCCGCGGCAGCCGCCCCTCCGGGTCGGCCAAAAAGCAGTTGGACCGCCCGGTGAGGCCGGACCCCAAACCCTCCACCGTGACGCGGTGCATGCCTTCGGCGGGCGTGAGGAAGGCGTCGCTCTCGGCCCGGCCATCCCACATCTCGACATACGCCACGCGCTCCCCCAGACGGCACAGCAGCACGTCCTCGAATCCCGCAGACAGGTTGCCGATGCGGTCCAGCGCCGCGACCCGCAGGCGCACACGGTCGCCCCGCACGATACTGGCAACGTCCACGCAGAGCTTGACCGCGTCGGTGCCGACCACGCGGACGCTCAAGGGCGCTTCGACGTACCATGTCCCGCGCTCGTCCTCCAAAAAGACCGGAACCAGGTACTCGATGGCGACCGTCGGGACGGGTACCCGTTCATCGAAGCGGAAGGTAAGGGTCAAGACGTCGCCGATCGCAAAATCGGCATCCTCCAGCTCGAGCCGGACCCACGTCCACTCGGAAGCGAAGCGCGTGCGGGTGGTTTGCCCGTCCCCCTGGCGCGCCCCGAGGCGGAACGGCAGCGGGCGGTCGTTCAAGTGGAGGGTGATGCGGCGCTCAAAGCCCATCTCTTCCGGTTCGAGGCCCCACAGGGACTTGATATAGCGCTTGCCTCGCAGGGCCAGCACCAGCCCCGTGATGCGGCGGCGGGGCCTGCGCTGGAACGTCATGCGGTGCACGACGGTGCCGGTCTCGCCGGCCCTCAGCGGCGCCCAGACCGTCTCGGAGCTGACGAGGCCGTCGTAGTCACCGAAGTCCTCTTCCAGAATGCGCTTGGCGTCTACTTCGCGGGGTTTCAGCAAGCGGGCTCACCTCCCATGTCTCGGAGCGTGCAAACTCCTTCACAGCGCGATGTCACTGAACGGGGTTGCCTGCCCTCGGGCCTCTAAGCCGTAGAGGAAGCCCCCCCGCAGCCGCTCACCATATGCATCTCGCAGCAGGTCGTGGATCGTCTTGAGAACCCGGGGCTCCATCTGCGCGTCCCTGTTCTGGGCCGGGCACGCCGCCGCTCTGCTGCGTGCGCGCCGCCGGCGTGTTCATTATACTAAGCGCGCGAGAACCACAAGTCCACCAGTTGGAGGGAGCCAATGCCCGCAGATTCGCAGCAGCCCAACATCATCTTCTTCTTCACGGACCAGCAGCGCTGGGACACCGTCGGCGCCTACGGCCAGCCGCTGGAGGTGACCCCGAACTTCGACCGTCTGGCAGCCGAGGGGGTCCGGTTCGAGAACGCCTTCACCTGCCAGCCGGTCTGCGGCCCGGCGCGCTCCTGCCTCCAGACCGGCAAGTACGCCACCGAGACCGGCTGTTTCCGCAACGGCATCGCCCTGCCCCAGGACCAGAAGACCGTCGCCCACTGGCTCTCCGAAGCGGGCTACGAGGTCGGCTACGTGGGCAAGTGGCACCTGGCCTCCAGCGGCGAGAAGCAGGACTACCGCACCCGGCCCGTCCCCCTCGAGTGGCGCGGCGGCTACAAGGACTACTGGCTCGCCGCCGACGTGTTCGAGTTTACAAGCCACGGCTACGACGGCCACATGTTCAACGCGGACATGGAAAAGGTCGAGTTCGAAGGCTACCGCGTGGACTGCACAACGGACTTCGCGCTCGAGTTCCTCCGCTCGCGGGAGCTTGAGCGCCCGTTCTTCCTGTTCCTCTCCTATATCGAACCCCATCACCAGAACGACCGCAACCGCTACGAGGGCCCTGAAGGCTCAAAGGAGAGGTTCAAGAACTTCGAGGTGCCCGGCGACCTGGCGGACACCGAGGGCGACTGGTGCGAGAGCTACCCCGACTACCTGGGCTGCGTCAACAGCCTGGACGGCAATTTCGGCCGCATCCGCGAGGAGCTCGAGCGGATGGGCGTCGCCGACAACACGCTGATTGTCGTCACCAGCGACCACGGCTCCCACTTCCGCACGCGCAACTCCGAGTACAAGCGCGCCTGCCACGAGGGATGCGTGCGGGTGCCGATGATCCTGCATGGGCCGGGTTTCGAGGGGGGCAGGGTGGTGGAGGAGCTGGCCGGCCTCATTGACCTGCCGCCGACGCTGCTGGCCGCCGCCGGGCTGGATGTGCCGGCATACATGGGCGGCCGCCCACTGCAGCAGCTCACCGCCGGCCAGGCCGAGGACTGGCCGCAGGACGTCTTCATCCAGATAAGCGAGAGCCACGTCGGCCGCGCCCTGCGCACCCGCCGGTGGAAGTACTCGGTCCGCGCCCCCGACAAAGAGGGCTGGAAGGACCCCGACAGCGAGACCTACGTCGAGGACTTTCTCTACGACCTGGAGGAAGACCCCCACGAGCGCAGCAACCTGGTGCGCAGCCCCGAGCACGCCGGCGTGAGGGCCCGGCTGGCCGCGCGCCTGAAGGAGCGCATTGCGGAAGTAGAGGGGATGGACGTGGAGATACTCCCGGCCGCCGAGGAATGAGCGGCGCGCCGTTCTTCGGTATTGTGCCGGCCGGGCGGGCCGGGTATAATGCGGCTGTTACTCTGACGGGGGAAGCCCGCGGCGTGCAGTGCCCCGAGTGCAGCATACCGATGTTCGTGCTCGAGTTCGAGATGGTCGAACTGGACTACTGTCCGCAGTGCCGCGGCGTCTGGCTCGACTCCGGGGAGCTGGAGTTGATCGGCGAACGTGCCGGCGCGCTGCGCGGCGAGTTCCTGAGCGCTCTGGAGCGGGGGGAGGGCAAGAAGGGCAAGGGTCGGCGGCGCCGCTGCCCGGTCTGCGCCCGCAAGATGGGCCGGCTGGAAACCGGCGGGCCGGCCGACGTGACCCTGGACGTCTGCGGCCGACGGCATGGCATCTGGTTCGAGCACGGCGAACTGAGGGCGGTCGTCGCCGCCGCGGGGGCCAGTGCGGACAACGTGCTGGCGCGGTTCTTCGCCGACCTGGACCGCCCCCCGGAAGAGGTCGAACAGAACCCGGCAAACCAGGAACCGGCGGAAGCGCTGCCGGAGGACCCGGAGCACTGAAGGGAGGCGCGAGCAGATGAGCGGCGCAATAATCGCCCTGGTGGTCGTGGCGGTGATCATCGTCCTGCTGGGCCTGTGGCTGGCGGGAACGTATAACGGCCTGGTGCGGCTGCGCAACCAGGTGGAGAACGCCTGGGCGCAGATAGACGTGCAACTGAAGCGGCGACATGACCTGATACCCAACCTGGTCGAGACCGCCCGTGGCTACATGAAACACGAGCGCCAGACCCTGGAGGAGATCACCAAGGCCCGCAACCTGGCCCAGAAGGCCAGCGGCCCTGGCGAGGCGTCCGAGGCGGAGCAGCAGCTCTCCAGCGCCCTGGGCCAGTTCTTCCTGGTGGTGGAGAACTACCCCGACCTGAAGGCGAACCAGAACTTCCTGGCCCTGCAGGAGGAGCTGACCTCGACGGAGAACAAGATCGGGTTCGCCCGCCAGTTCTACAACGACCAGACCATGCAGTACAACATCCGCATCCAGAGCTTCCCGGCGAACCTGGTGGCCGGCATGCTCGGTTTCCACAGACGCGACCTGTTCGAGCTGGAATCGGAAGCCGAGCGCCAGGTGCCCCGGGTGAGTTTCGAATAATACCGGGCGGAGCCTCCATCCATGTGGGAAGCCATTCGCGCCAACAGGTTCCGCTCCCGCCTGCTGATCGTTGTCCTCGCGGCCGTGCTGATGGGGTTGGGTTACGTCATCGGATTCGCCATCCATCCCGAGGCCGGCCTGATCGGGCTGGGCGCGGCCCTGCTTGTGTGGATGGTGCTGGTGCTGACGGCGGCCACCGGCGGCAGCAGCCTGCTGCTGGCCGGAGCCGAGGCCGAAGCCATCCGGCACGAGGACTACCCCCTGCTTTTCAATGTCGTCGAGGAGATGAGCATCGCCGCCGGTCTGTCTCCCCTGCCGAAGGTTTACATCATTGACTCCGACGCACCCAACGCCTTCGCCGTCGGCAAGAAGGGCAACTCGGCGGTCGCCGTCACCTCCGGGCTGCTCATGCGGCTGAACCGCGACGAGCTGCAGGGCGTGATAGCCCACGAGATAGGCCACATCGTCAACAACGACACCCGTTTCATGACCACGGCCGGTGTCACGGTGGCCGCCGTGGTGCTGCTGTCGGACGTTTTCTTGCGTTCGATGCTCTACTCCAGCGGGCGGCGCCGGCGCGGAAGGGGCCACGGCGGGGGCGGGGCGGCCGTTGTGGCCATCATCTTCGCCATCCTGGCCCCTGTGCTGGCCCAGCTACTGTACTTCGCCTGCTCGCGCCGACGCGAATACCTGGCCGATGCCTGTGCGGCCCGCTTCACGCGCTATCCCCCCGGCCTGGCCTCGGCGCTGGAGAAGATATCCGCCTCCGCCTGGCGCATGCGCAACGTCAATCGTGCTCTCGCCCCCATGTTCACGGTCAGCCCGCTCAAAGGTTCCACGGTTCACGGCATCTTCAGCACACACCCGCCCACCGAGAAGCGCGTGCAGGTGCTGCGGGCGATGGGCGGCGCCTCCTATGCCGAGTACGAGAAGGCGTTCGGCCGAACCGTCGGCGAGCACATCATCGGCGCCCGCACCCTGAGCGAGGACGCCGCCGCCCCCGTGCGCGAGCCCTCGGCCGAACCCGAGAGAAGCGAGCTGGAAAAGACGCGGCAGGTGGTGGACGTGCTGCACAGGCTGGAAGGGATGCTGGCCGTCACCTGCGCCTGCGGGCTCAAGACGAGAGTGCCGCCCGGCTACGCGAAAGAGGAGGAGATCAACTGTCCCCGTTGCGGACGCCTCATCCCGCTGGGGCCGGCCATTATGGCGGCCGCCGCTGCGGGCGCGATGGGGCGGGAGGGCACGAGCGCCGACCGGCAGTCCCCCCGGGCAGAATCCACCCGCCAGACGGAGACCATCGTGAACGAGCCGGGCAAGTGGCAGAACGTAAACTGCAGCTGCGGCCACACCATCCAGTTGAGCCCCAACTTCTCAGCGCTCCAGGTGCGCTGTGGCGACTGCGGCCGCCGGTACCGCGTCGTGCGCGAGTGAGCAGGGATCCCGTGCCGCTCAGCGCGGCATGGCGATGATCTCGCGCACGCGGGTCTGGAAGAACTCGGTTGTGAAGGCGGGCCAGAGCACGATGGCCGTGTCCAGCCCCCGGTTGGTGCCGCCCATGGCGATGACCTCGCCGTCGGTGGGGATGAGGCCGGCATCGGCGGCCGCGAGCGCCACCTCCACGGCCACCTTCATCCCCTGGGAGAACGTGTAGTAGGTGTGCGCTATCAGCTCGACCGGCGGCAGCCCGCCGAACTTCTCGCGGATGGCGGTCTCCACGTTGCCCATCAGGGTGTGCGTGGCGGTCAGAAAGCGCACGCCCTTGCCCTCCGCCTCGCGCACCGCCTCCGGGGACGGCCCCTCATAGACGTCCCACAGCCCGGCGTGAAGCGTCACGGCCACCAGGTTCACGCCCGATCCCTCGAATACGCGGGCGGCAGCGAGCGCCGACTCTCCGGTAGAGGTGGCGAGCACGGCATGCTCCAGGCCCAGTTGCTCGGCCCGCCGGCAGGCGGCCTGCAGTGTCTCCTCCGTGTTGTCCGGTCCCGGCGTTTCGAACAGCGTCAACTCTTTTCTCATGTCTCATCTATCCTTTGCCTCGGGGGGCGTCTAAAGCCCGTTCCTGCGCCGGTTCGACGTGTTCGACGGTGAAATCTTCGGCCGCAGAGAGCACCTCTTCGGCCGTTCGGGCGCTCAGGGCGCGGCGGGCCAGATCTTCGCAGCCGGCGACGGACAGCGCCCTCACCACGCCCTTGACCCGGGGTATGGCACCGACGTTCACGCTCACGACGCGGTAGCCGAGCCCTATCAGGAGGGCCAGGAACGGGGGATCGCTGGCCGCCTCGCCGCAGACGCTCAGGTCGCGCTCGGCGGCGCGTCCGGCCTCGAGGATGGCGGCCAGTGTCCGTATGACGGCCGGATGAAAGGGGTCGTATGCGTCCACCATCCGCTCGGAGTTGCGGTCCGCCGCCAGCAGGTATTGCACCAGGTCGTTGGTGCCCACGCTGCCGAAACTGCACGCGCCCAGCAACTCCGGCAGCATCGGCACGCAGGAGGGCACTTCGATCATGACGCCCTGGCGGATATCCGGCCCCACGGCGTGGCCCTCCTCCTTCACCTCGTCAAGCGCACGGTCGAACAGCTCGAGGGCCGCCTGCAGGTCGGCCACGCTGGCAATCATGGGATACATGACGGCCGTGCGGCCGGCCGCCGAGGCTCGGGCGATGGCCCGCAGTTGCGGCAGCATCAGGTCATCGACGTGCTGCAGCAGCAGCCGCAGCCCGCGCAGGCCGATGAAAGGGTTCTTCTCGTGCGCCAGGGGCACGGACGGAGGGAACTTATCCCCCCCGATATCCAGGGCCCGGAAAACCACCCCCGCCTGCGGGAACAACTCCACCGCGCGGGAATACTCCTCCACCAGGCGCTCCTCGTGCGGCAGGGAGGTGTGGGTCAGGTATTCGACTTCCGTGCGGTAGAGGCCGACCCCGTCCGCCTCGTACTCGCGGGCCAGGGCCAGTTCCCCGGCGTCACCCACGTTGGCCAGCACCTTAACGGCGGCGCCATCGGCGGTGACGGCCGGGCGGGCGGTCTGCGCGATGACGGCCCGCCGACGAGCCAGGAACCGTCGCTCCATCTCGCGGTATTTCTCAAGCTGCTCATTGGTCGGCTGGACGATGACCACGCCGTCGGCGCCGTCCACGATGACCATCTCCTCGTCCAGCACCTCGTCGGTGAGCCCCTCCAACCCCGTGACGGCCGGCACGGCGAGGGAGCGGGCCAGGATGGCCGCGTGGGAGGTACGCCCGCCGTGCTCGCTGACGAACCCGAGGACCATCTCCCGGTCCAGCCGCACCGTCAGGGAGGGGACCAGGTGCGAGGCCACGATCACGGCCGGCTCTGTCAGGGTGGGGTTGATGGCGCCGTCCACGAACAGGAGCTTGCCCAGCACCCGCCGGCCGGCGTCGCGCACGTCTGCGCTGCGCTCCCGCAGGTAGGGGTCGTCAATGGACGCTATCATCTCCTCGAAGCGGCCCACCACCTCGGCGACGGCGGCCTCCGGGTTCAGCCGCTTCTCGACGATCAGCTCCTCGACCTCGGTGACGAAGGCGGGGTCCTCGACCATCAGCACCTGCGCCCGGATCATGTCGGCCTCGTGTTCGCCGAGCTGGCGCCGCACGCGTTCGGCCAGCTCCTCAAGCTCTTCCCGAGCTTCGCGAAAGGCCCTCTTCAGGCGGCGCACTTCGCGCTCTATGCTGTCGTCCCCTATGCGATAGCGGGGCACGTGAGAGGGGACGTGGGCGGGGTCCATCAGCCGGGCCGGCCCGATGCCGATCCCCTCGGCCACCGGGACGCCCCTGTAGACCCTGCTCTGCCCGCCTGCTTCGATCTCAGTCACGCACGTCCTCCAATTTCGCCCGCAGGGCGGCTGCGTGCCAGCTTTCGTTCATCGCGAACTGATCGAACATCTCCTTGAGCCGGAGATCCTCTGACTCGCGTTCGTAAAGTCGGTAGAGCTTCACGGCCCGTTCCTCATGCTTCAGCGCCTCAAGGATTCTCTCCCTGTCTGTCATATCGCCCATCAGCAGGCCCCCTTTGATTCAGGACTGATTTCTCCTATCCCGTCCATTCTTGCATTTGGAGCGGCAATTGCAACCGCCGGGCGGGGGTGCAACGGCCCGCCTCGACTTGACGGACCGCTGCCAGGGCCGTAGATTCAGACCATGGGCGGTGTCCTGTCCGAGCGTAAAAGTGAGGGGGCATGAACGATGGCAAGCGACGATACGTCCGCGCATGCACCGGCCGGGGGTTTTGACCGACGGGTCATGCAGGCGACCGGCGGCCACCTGTACGCCGAGTCCACGGACACCATACAGGTCAACATCGGGCTGCGCTGCAACCTGGCGTGCGCGCACTGTCACCTGCAGGCCGGCCCGGACCGGCCGGAGCAGATGAACTGGTCAACGATGCGGCAGGTGGTGGGCGCGGCGCGGCGGGTGGGCTGCGGCCTGGTGGACATCACGGGCGGCGCCCCCGAACTCCACCCGCGGCTGCGCGAGTTCATCGCGGCACTGCGGGCTGAAGGCCTCGCGGTGCAGTTGCGCACCAACCTGACGGCTTTGCTGCTGCGGGAGGGGCTGCCCGGCTTCCTGCGCGATCAGGCGGTGCATCTCGTCGCATCCCTGCCCTGCTACCTGGAGGAGAACGTCAGTGCGCAACGGGGGGAGGGCGTCTACAGCCGGAGCGTGACGGCCCTGCGGCGCCTCAACGAGTTGGGCTACGGCAGGGAACTGCCCCTGCACCTCGTCTATAACCCCGCCGGGCCTTCCCTGCCGCCGCCACAGCAGGAACTGGAGGCCGACTATCGGCGTGAACTGCGCCGCCGCTTCGGCATAGAGTTCTCCGGCCTGCTCACCATAGCGAACATGCCTGTGGGACGCTTCAGGGCGCATCTGCGCCGGGAGGGCCGGGAGACCGAATATCAGCAGATGCTCGAGGATGCTTTCAACCCCGCCACGCTCGGAGGGCTGATGTGCCGCCACCAGGTGAGCGTGGGCTGGGACGGGAGGCTCTACGACTGCGACTTCAACCTGGCGCTGGACTGGCCGGTGGACCACGGACTGAGGCCGCACATCGGCGCGTTCGAGCCCGAGGAGTTCGCCCGGCGGCGCATCGTAACCGGCGAGCACTGTTTCGTCTGCACCGCCGGTCACGGTTCCTCATGCGGCGGGGCACTGGCCTGAGGCGCCTTTGTGCAGCGCACCAGGGCGCAAGAGCCCCTTCCCCACCAGCGCTGGGCTCGGCACGGGGGCCGTGTTCACGCCGGGAACGGGCGACTCTGGACGGCGAGGGGCCGGCGCCGCTCTTTCCACGGCCGGCCTGCCGGCAGCGGAAGTCACACAGAGCTTGTCAAAGTAAGCCCGCCCAGCGGGCGCGTCTGTGGGCGATGTGCTATAATCCGCTTCTTGACGTGTCCGCGCGTCGCATCCGGAGGCGCCCGATGCCCCAGCAAAGCATACTGCTCAGCGTGGGAGACGACTCCGCCGACCTGCACGCGGCCCACCTGATGCGGGCTCTGCGGCGGCGGGAGCCGGCGGTGCGCTTCGTCGGGTTCGGCATGGAGCGCATGAAGGCGGCGGGGCTGGAGCCGCTGCAGGAAAGCGAAGGCAGCGCCATGTGGCTGCGCAACATCCTGCGCGCCGGACACTTCCGCCGCCGGCTGAAGCTCTGTGAGGACCTGTTCGCGCGGGGCGAGGTGGACCTTTTCATCCCCGTGGATTACGGCGGGTTCAACCTCTACGTCTGCCGCGCGGCCGCCCGGCGCGGCGTGCCGGTCTTCTACTACATCCCGCCGCAGGTCTGGGCGCACGGGAGATACCGGCTCAAGAAGCTGCGCAAGTGGACCACGCGGGTCGGCCTGATATACCCGTTCGAGCCGCCGCTCTACGAACGCTACGGGGTCGAGGCGCGCTACGTGGGCCATCCGCTGTTCGACGAACTGCAGGAGAGCCCCCTTTCAGATGAGACGGTCGCCCGGCTGCGGGAGCGGTTCGGGGAGGAGCTGATCGGGGTCTTCCCCGGAAGCCGGCTACAGGAGGTGCGGGCCCACGCGCGGATGCTGGCCGGGTGCTGCCGGCGCGTGCGGGCCGAAGCGCCGGACGCCGGCTTCGCGCTGGTCAGCCCCCCGCGCATCCTGCCCGAGGTGCGTGAGCAGCTGCGCGCGGCCGACGCCCCCATCGAAGTGCTGGAGGACGTGCGGCCGGCCGAGCTGGCGCGCGCCGCGCGTGTGTGCGTGACCAAGTCCGGCACCGTCACGCTCGAGATCGCCGCACAGACCACCCCGATGGTCATCTTCTACCGCACCAACCCCCTGCTCTACTTCATCGCGCTGGGGCTGGCGGACACGCCCTGGGCGGGCCTTGCCAATGTGCTTGCCGGGCGCGAGATATGCCCGGAGAGGGTCATGGCGCGGGACGAGCCCGACTGGCTGGCCCACCAGACGCTGCGCCTACTGCGGGATGAGCGGGCGCACGCGGAATGCCGTCGCGCCCTCGCGGGGGCCCTGGAGGGGTTCGCTGAGCCGGGGGCGTCCGAGCGGGCGGCCAGGGCCGCGCTGGAACTGCTCTGATTGACGCGAGCGGCCGGCTGCGGTAGATTCAATAGGTACAGCAGCGGGCAAGAAGACAATCATGCGAGGCTGAGCAGTGGCGGACAAACGGGATGTGTGGCCGCGCCGGGCGCGGCGCGTCGTGCAGACGCTGGCCTTTCTTCTATTTCTGCTCTACATCGTGCGGATGCCGGGCCTGGTGGACGGCGGGGGCGGGGGAAGCGTTCTCATGCGCCTCAGCCCTTTCAGCGGCCTCGGGGCCTCCTTGTCCGCCCGCCGGCTTCTATGGGTTTTCTGGCCCGGGCTCGTGCTGCTTGTGTCGGCCGTGGCGCTGGGCCGCTGGTTCTGCGGGTGGCTCTGCCCGCTGGGGGCCACGCTGGACGGCACGGACCGCCTGCTCGGCCGCAAAGGGGCCCAGCCGCCGCAACCGCCTGAGGGGTCCGACTACGAACACGTCCGCGCCCGCAGGTTGAAGCACTACTTGCTGGCGGGCTCCCTGGTCGGCGCGGTGCTCGGGGCGTCTTTCTTCGGGCTGTTCGACCCCCTTTCCATCGCCGTGCGCAGCTACGTGCTGGTGGTCCACTCGTATTTCGTAGAACTGGCGGACGGGCTCCTGCACGCCCTGGGCTGGAGCGAGGCGGCCTGGAGGATGCGCGACGCGCTGATGGTGCGCGCGCGGCCGCTGTTCCACCTGCACGCCTTCACTTTTCTTGTCTTCGCCGTCATCCTGGGCCTGGAGCTTGTGCGCCGCCGCTTCTGGTGCCGCTATCTCTGCCCGCTGGGTGCACTGTATGCGCTGACGGGCAAAGCGGCCCTCACCAAACGCGCCGTCAGCGACGCCTGCATCGAGTGCGGCCAATGCGTGCGGGACTGCCCCACCTCGTGCATATCGCCGGACGGGCACAAGACGCTCAACGACGAGTGCATCCTGTGCCTGGACTGCCAGGCCGTCTGCCCCACGCGGGCAATCAGCTTCTTCTCCTCGCCGCGGGCCGGGCAAGTGCAGTCTGTGGACCTGAGCCGACGCGGCGCCCTGACGGCCGTGGCGGCCGGGATGGTGGCCTATCCGGTGTTCCGGCTCAACCCGGCGGCGGCGCACCACATGGGCGACCCGCTCATCCGGCCACCTCTGGCCGGGCAGGACGTTGACGCCTTCCTGAGCAAGTGCCTGCGCTGCGGCCAGTGCATGCGGGCCTGCCCGACCCACGTGATCCAGCCGACGGGGCTGCAGGCGGGGCTCGAAGGGCTCTGGACGCCGCGCCTTGTGCCCCGACCGGCGTACTGCGAGTTCGACTGCAATGCCTGCGGCGAGGTCTGCCCTTCCGGCGCCATACCGCCCTTCAGCCTGCAAGAGAAGCACGACACCGCCATAGGGCTGGCCTATTTCGACCGCGACCGCTGCATCCCCTGGCGTGGTTACCGGCGGCGGGAGGAGGAGGGCTTCGTCGCGCGGGAGTACATGTGCGGCATGTGCGGGGAGTTCTGCCCGGTGCCCGGCAAAGCCATCCACTTCCGGCGTGTGTCGGTCGGCGAAGGCGGCGGCCAGTTGATGCTGCCCCACATGTGGGAGGACGCCTGCATCGGGTGCGGGCGATGCGAGTCCATCTGCCCGGTCCAGGGGGAGGCGGCCGTCCGCGTGACCGGCGGGTTCCGCGAGCTGCCCCCGCCCGGGGAGCGTTCGGGCCACCGCACCTGACCGGGGGGAGGGCCGCTGCCGAACCATCACAGCCCCAGCCGCCGCAGGCCGTCTTCGGCTTCGGCGACTTCGGGGGAGGCGGGGTGCTCCTCCAGGACGGCCCGGAAGTGCGCTTCCGCATCCTCGAGCAGGCCCATTTCCAGGCAGGCTTCTGCTGCTTCAATCCGCACGGCAGGGACGTGGTTGGGATCCGTTCCGACGCGCAGGTAGGCTTCGGCGTACCGGCGAGCCTCCCGGAAGTCGCCCCGGACCATTTCCGCGCGGGCGCGCAGCAGCGCCGGCCGCCCCTCCAGGCGCATGGTGGGGAACTGCCACAGCAGCTCATCCAGCCTTTCGATGGCGCTGTCGGCTTCGCCCCGGCGCAGGTGTGCCTCCACCTGCTGGAAGGCGGCCCCCGTGATGAGGGCGGCCGGCCGGTCCGGCGCATAGGCCGCCTCGTCCTCGGCCTCCCGGTAGGCTTGCAGGGCGTTGGCCGCCTCGCCCTGTCGACGCCAGGTGTCGCCGATGCGGATGAGCGCCTCGCGCAGGCGGCGTCGGTCCGGACCGGCGAAGTCCGTGCGCAGGGCCACCAACTCCTGCCGGGCGCGCTCGGGGTCGTCACGATGCTCCAGGTAGTGCTCGGCCAGGGCGAAGCGGGCGTTCAGACGGCGGGCGCGGTCCCCTTGCGGAACAGCGTCCCGCGCCAGGCGGAAGTATTCCTCCGCCGTCTCGACGCGCCGCTCGCGGGTCTGGTAGTGGGCGCCGAGGTGCATCGCGACCTCGTGGAGTTGCTCGGGGCTGAGTTCATCGCGCCGCTCATCCAGCAGCCGCGCCGCCTCGAAGGAGAGATCACGCTCCTCCATGTGCCGGAACAGTTCCCAGGCGCCGAGCAGGCCGGCCGTGGTCAGGCGGCCGAGCCGGTAGCCCCGCGCGCGTTGCATGAACCCCTCCAGGCGCGAAAGGCTGAAGTCCAGGTCGTCGCGGATGGGCTCGACGCGGACCTTCTTCGCAACGGAGGCGGTGCGGCCCCCGGTGCAGGTGACGGTCAGCCGGACGGGATAGGCGCCCGCCGCCAGGTACACGTGCTCCGGAGCGGCGGCGCTGGAGGTCTGTCCGTCGCCGAACTCCCAGCGGTAGTCCCGGATGATCTCCCCGATAGCCGTGCTGAGGGAGCGGAAGCCGACCTCCGTCATCTCCGCGCGGCTGGCCTCGGCGTAACGCAGGGGCTCGAACTCGAAGTCGGCGCATACGCGCCGGTCGCGCCGCTGGCTCTCGTAGGTCTCGGCCGCGGCGGGCATGGGGAACGCGGAGGCGGGGATGACCCGCCACCAGTCCTCGCCGGGGGGTATCCAGGCCGCCACCGCGCGCGCGGGGCCGCCGAAGGCGAAGTGAACGTACTCGAACCGGTGCAGCCCCCGGCGCAGTTCGATGGAGCCGCTGTATTCCCCCCGACGCGCCCGCCCGAGGTTACCCCCGGCCGGCGCCTGCGCCACAAGCTGACCGTTGACAAGGAGAAACGACGAATGGTCGCTGACCGTGGCGAAGCGGTAGGTGCCGCTCTCCGGGCAGTCAATGTAGCCGCGGTAGATGCCGATATAGTCCTCCTGTGGACCGAAGGGGTTGTAGGCGTCGAAGACGCGCGGCCGGTAGTCGGCGCCCCAGGCGGGAGCGGCGCGGGCGATGGTGCGCCGGGCCTCCTCCCAGGTCCCAGGCCGGGCGTCCTCGGGAATGGCGCGCGTCTCATGGATGAGCCCTCGGGCGGGCAGGGTCTGTTCGACGGGCCCGGCGAGCGGGTTGTCGTAGTAGATGGCGTAGGTGCGGTGCGGGCCGCGCAGTTCGAAACCGAGCAGGTAGCGGCCCTCCGGGGTGCGGTGGGCGACGCCGAAACGGACCGGATCGCCGTCGGGGGCGATGACACGCAGGTCGCGGCCGCCGCTATCGGCATCCGGGGGCAGGTGCAGCCACGCGCGGGCGGCGGTGGCGCGGCGGGGGTCCTCGCGCACGCGCACCAGCGTGCGGCGCCGCCAGGCGGCGTCCCACCATTCGGCGTGCTCCCGGGCCCTGGCCGGGGGCGCCACCGTCAGCCCCGCCAGCAGGCAGAGCAAAAGCGCGGCGATCAGGGGGGAAGCTCTCCGTTTCATGGGCGTCTCATGGGGCGCTGATCAAGGGTCGAACACCGGGAACTCGTCCTCCTCCCGCGGCGGGGGCGCGGGCGGCCGGGCGGGTGCCGGGCGCTCACGGGGCGACTCGTCGTCTTCCGGCTCGTAGCCCACGATCTCCAGCCGCGCGTTGTCGAAGTAGTAGCTGCCGGGGCGCCAGTAGGCGTATATCTGCACCTGCAGGACTTCGGCTTTGATCGGCTCCCCGTCGAATGTCGTCTTCGACCTCCAGGGGTGAAAGACGCGCGCGTAGCGCTGCCATTCGTCCCCGCAGGAGGCGAGCGTCATAGGGGCGCGGTAGGCGTCCCGCCGGACCGTCTCGACGCCGTCCCGCGTGCGCATCCTCTGGTCGAAAAAGCCCTTGATGAAGACCTTTGGTTCGCCGCGCGTCTCCGCGTCGGTGCGGGCGTCTATGCTGAAGCGGTAGATGGCGCGCGGCGTGACCGGGATGTAGGCGCTGCGATAGTGGACGCCGTGCAGGCCCGCCACCGTGTCGTAGTAAGGCGGGCTGGTGGGCTCGCGCTCGGGCGGGGGCGGCAGGGGGTTTGCTGGCAGGGACTGCGGGTCCCCTCCGGCCTGTCGCGCGGCGCGCCGGACGGCGGCGCGGACCTCCTCCTGGCGCGCAAGCCACTGGGCGTTGAGCACGTCCGTGCAGATGCGCAAGCAGCGTTGCCCGTGCGTGCCGCCCCGCTCCCAGAAGGTGGTCAGCCCGTCGGTTGCCTGCCAGCCTGCCGGCCAGTAGCGGCCCGCCTCGAAGCTGCCGTTCGGCAGCAGGTTGCCGCTCAGGGGCTCCATCCGCATGACGTCGCGGGCGGCCTCCGCGGCGTAGGGCACGCCGTCGGGGGCGATCATGTCGTCTTCGTTCTCGGCCCGCGCCGGCCGCGCGGACGCGGCGACGGCCGCCAGCCCGCAGAGAAGCACAAACATGGCGATGCGCCGCATTCGGTCCCTCCTCAATGCCCGCCGCCGGCCTCGAGGATGGCGCCCTCGGAGAGTGCGCGGTAGTAGTTGCGCAGCATCTCGCGGTATGGCTCCGGCACCTCCTCCTCGCGCACGGACGCTATCTCGTCCCGCAGACGCTGCGGCAGCAGCGCGCTGCGGTCCCGGATGAGTCGCTTCTGTATTTCGCTCAACTCCTTGACTTCCCGCAGGTTGGCGAGCACCACGCGCTGGTAGCTGCCGAACGTGCTGACGTCGCCCTCGCGCAGGGCCCTCTCCTGCAGCGCCATCAGCTCGATGGTGTCCGGCAGGCGGCCGCGCGGGTAGCGGTGTTTGGTCAGGCCGTGGTCGAGCCGCCGGGCGACGTCAATGAGCTGGTGCTGGCGCTCGGCCATGCGGCGCAGTTGCTGCTGGAGGGGCGGGGGAGCGGGGCCGTGAAAGCCCTCGGCGCCATGGCCGCTGACCTTGCCGCCGCCGGTGGCGCCGGTGGGGGCTTCGCCGCTGGTGTCGTCCACCCATCCGCCCTCGAAGGGGTCGGGGGTCAGCCGGCTGGGGGTCGGCCGGCCGCCCTTGCCCGTGGCCGTCTCCTCGACGAACTGCCCGGAGGAGCGGCCCGTACGCCCTTCGCCGCTGCGGCCCGCTATCTCGTGGATGTTGGGCAGGCGATTGCCGGTGACACCCCGGGCGGACATGTTGCTGATGGGGCCGTCCATCGCGTCCCAGCCCGCGCCGAGGTCCAGGCTGTCCATCCAGCCGCTGGTCATGTCCTCGAACTCCTCGAGCATGTCCTCTTCGGTCTCGATCAGCTCGCCTATCAGGTCCTGGAGTTCGTCCGGCAGTTCCGCGATCGGCGTATCGTATTCCTCCAGCGGGTCTTCCATGGACCAGCGCTGGTCGTCCATCGTCTCGGTCAGCCACTGCTCGATGTTGGTCTCGATGCTCTCGGCCAGTTCCAGCCCGGCCTGCTCGTGGGGGACGGCCAGTTCGACGGCCTCCCGCTCCAGGGCCTCGACAGCCTTCTGGACTTCGCTCCAGACCTCGAGGAACTCTTTGGCCTGCGTGGCGAGCGAGCGGTCCTGCGGGGGCAGCTTGCTCAGGTCGGTGGCGGCGTCCTGGAAGAAGTCGGCCCACCCTCTCTCGGTTTCGAGGATGTCCTGCAGGGTGCCGCGATCCTCATCGGTGAAGTCGTCGACCGGCTTCTGCGCCAGGCGGCGGGTCAGCTCGATGACATGCTCCTGCTCGCGGCCAAAGTCCTCCAGCGAACGCAGCATCCGCTCGGCAAGCTGGCGGGCGTCCGCGAGGGGCTCCTCGCGTTCGGCGACCCTCTCGGCGCGGTCCTCCTGCTCGCGAAGGCTCGCCAGGGCCCCGGCGGGGTCATCGAGCAGTTGCTTCAGCAGCGCAAGGGCCTCAGCCTGCGGTTCGGCGGCGGCCCCGGCCCTGGCGGCCGCCTGTTCGTCGCTGCGCGCCTGCTGCAGCTCGCGCAGGCGTCGGACGGCGTCGCTGATGGGCCCGGACGCGATGCGGCCCAGCGCCTCGACAAGGCCCGCCTGCTCGTGGCCCGCCCAGGCCGTCACAGCCTCGCGCGCGCCGGCGTAGATGTCCTCCTGCGTGGCGACAAGGGCCGCCGCCCGCAGGCTGAACTCCGTGCCTTGGCCGGTCTGTCCGCTCCAGGCGCGCACGGCGCGCGTGGCGGCCAGGTTCCGCTCCTGCATCTCTATGAGCCGTCGCAGCACGTCCCGGAGTGCCTCGTGGGCGGCCTCGAGGTCGCCCGCGGCGGGAGCGTCTTCCGTCACTCTGACGTGTAAGACCCGGCTGCGCCCGGCCTCCTCGCCCTCACGACGCACGCCGTCATGCGCCTGCATGTAGTAGGCCAGGGTCGCGCCGTCGGGCACGCCCAGGGCCGCCATGTCCAGCACCGCGCCCTCGCGGGCCAGCTTCGTGCCGCCGGGGTATTCCCATGACTGCGCCCGCTCCCAGTCCCGCCCGGCTTCGCGCTGGATGAACAGGTGCAGTGACCGCAGGGAGAAGTCGTCCTCGGCCGCCGCCAGCAGCGTGACCCGCCCGCCGGGGGGCACGGCGAGGTCCCGCCCCGGCTTGACGAAGTGGACGCGCGGGGCGGCGTCCGGGACGGCTTCCACGCGGTGCGCGCCGGGCAGGTTCTCGACGCCCTGCTCGTCGGCCACGCGAACGGCATAGCGACCGCTGCGGCGAAGAGTCATGCGGCCGGCCAGTTCCGTCGGGGCGGTTCGCCGCAGGGGCACCACCTCCTGCTCCAGTTCATCCCCGTCCGGGGTCAGCTCCAGGCGGCCTGCGCGCACGGGCACCTCCGTGGTAACGCGGAAGCTCACGCGGGTGCCGACGACGGCCCGCACGTCGCCGCCCGGCGCGGTCCTTTCCGCCAGTCCCGTGTAGGCCGGGTAGTCATAGGTCAGCTCGACGTCGGCGACCTGCGGCCGGCGGCCCACGGTGACGTCGTACCAGCGAGTGAGGGCGTCTCCGGCCCGGACCCGGTAGCTGAAATCGCGTTGCACGTTCGTGAAGGAGTGGGTGAACGCGTTGCCCCGGAAGGCCATGTCGGCGGTCGAGCGGCCGCCGTCGGCCCGCACGAGCAGCTCGGCCCGCTCCGGCAGCACGCCGCGCACCTCGGCCTCGACGCGCAGGTCTGCGCCCTGCAGCACGCGCGAGTCCCCGGGCCGCACCACCAGCCGCGTGTCGGTCAGGGGCGGCACGTGGGCGCCGGGCCGCACCATCCGCATGAAGGCGTTGCCGAAGTGCGCTGTGAAAAGCAGCGCGTAGAGACCCGCGGCGCCGACCAGCACACCGGCCCATCGGGCGGGCCGCCGGAGCCTGCGCGCGTCCGGCGGCGAGGGCAGCGCCCGGCGCGCCACCCAGCGGGCGGTTTCGACTATCTGGGAGAGCGCCATGCGCCGGGCCAGCGTGTCCTTGAACCGTTCGTGGTAGAACAGCACGGCATTGATGAGCCGGTTGTCCAGCTCCGGCAGGTTGCGCTCCAGGTGCGCGGCCACCATCTCATCGGTCAGCGGGCGCAGCAGACGGTAGACCAGGAACCGCCCGGCGGTGACCATCGTGGCCAGCACCAGCAGCGCGGCGTATGTGGCGCGCGCGGCGGCCGGCAGGTGAAACAGGTTGTCCAGCACCATACCCGCCACCAGGCCGCCCGCACCGACGAGGAAGGTCTTCAGCAGGCCGTCCAGCGCCTCCACCAGCCGCCAGACGGTGCGGGCGCGGTCAAGCGTGCGGTAGACCTGCTGCATGGCCCGTTCGCGCTGTTCGACCTCCGTCGCCATGGCTTTCTACTCCTCGTCGGGCGTCGGCACGGTCTCCTCGCGGCGTGGCGGCGTCGCGGCCTCCTCCTCCGGAGGCGGCGCGATAAGCGGCTCGCTGGCACGCCGCAGCCGCGCCTCCAGCGCCACGGTCTCATTGTCGGCGCAGACGCTGTGGCCGCTCAGCTCCGGGCTGAGGACGACCTCCAGCCTCCGGATGGACTGCTCCCGGCCGGCGTCCCTCCACAGTACGAAGCGCTTCTCGATCTGCCACTCCTCCTCCGGCTGGTGCATGGCCCAGACCTCGTACCGGTGCAGCAACTCCAGGCCGGGCAGCGTGGTGCCGCCGCGCCGCTCCTGCCGCACCAGCGCGAAGGCGCGCTCCGGGTTGCCGGCGGCGTAGAGGACGGTCTGGCTGTGGAAGAAGTCGCGCAGCCTGTCCACCCACTCCTGTATCTCGGCCACCTGCTCGGCGTTCAGGCGCCCGGCGTCCTCGTCGGCCTCCCGACCGAAGTGCAGGTAGATGGCCCTGTCGGTGACGACGGCCAGGTCATATTCGCCCTCGGTGCAGTTCTCGACGCGGAATCGGCCGGAGGCGGGATTGACGGCGGCTTCGGCGCTGAAGAGCTTCTCGCGGTTGATGGCGACGACCCGCCGCAGCGTCTCGCCGGCGGGCAGCGTCAGGGCGCCTTCGATGGAACCGCTCGCCCCGGCGCCCTCCCCCAGGAAGTCTATCGAGCGCACGTAGACCAGGTCGCCCAGGTGCTGGCCCACGTCGCCCTCGTGCTTGTGGCGCAGGATGTAGCGCAGCCGCCGGTCCTCGGTCCGGACGTGGACCGTCTTCGCGATGACGTGGCCGCTGACCTGGCGGCCGTCGTGGAAGGTGGCGCGGGTGCGATACTCGCGCACGGGGTAGTAGCGGCCGGTGCGGACCTTGTCGTCGAGGCCGCTCTGGCGGAACAGCCACCGCTCCTCCAGCCCCTGCCGCTCGATGATGGTCTCGAGCCGCTTCAGCTCGGCCGGCCGTAGCGTGTAGCGGCGCCGCCGGGCGGCGTCGTAGATCTGGATGCTGTCGTTGGGGATGTAGAGCGACCCGGTGACGGTGGTGCCGTCGCTGAGGCGGACGACCGCGGGCCGCCACTCGGCCCCCGCCGCCGCGCGGCAGGCCACCAGCACCCCCAGGGCCAGCACCCACCATGTCCGCCGGGTGTTCATAAGCTCCATTTTACCGCCTGCCATCGTTCAGTCCAAAAGGGTTTCTTCGCCCATGTGCACAGCCGGAGTGCCGGCCAACGACCGTGCACGGCGGATCCTCAAGGGCACCGCCGTTGCCCTGGCCCTCTTCCCTGCCGCTCGTCGTGGTCTGCATGGCTGTCGGGTGGTCTTCCGTTTTTCAGCTCAGGCCGCGGCGTTTGCGCAGGACCCACTCGGCCGTCACGCAGGCGACGAAAGCCGCCAGGAACCACGGCGCGTTCCAGAGGTCGTATTCCTCCCGGCGCAGCACCAGGCGCCGGCGCTGCTCGAGTTCGTCCGGTATGCGCGCGGCCGTGGCCTGCGTGTGATAGACGCCCCCGCCGGTGGCCGCCAGCGACTGGAGCAGTTCCCGGTCCACATCCACGCGATCGAACTCGGAGGCGACGTGCCCGAGGACGAACTCGACCTCGTCCGAGCCCAGCTCCTGCCCGTCGGCGGCGGCCCGCACCTGGGCGCGGTAGAGGCCGGCGGCCGGGGGTTCCCAGGCGGCGCGGTACTCGCCGGGGCTCAGCGGCACGGCTGTGAGGGGCACTTCCGCCTCCTGCTCGAGCTCCTCCTCGCCCTCCGGCGTCTGCCGTCGCACGGGGACGGGGTAGCGCACGACGGCCCTCACGCGGGCGCCCTCCAGGGGCTCCCCGTCGTCGGCCCGCACCCGGGCGCGGAGGGTGGCCGCCTCCCCCGGCTCGTATTCGACCCGCTCCGACCAGGCGCTCACGAGCCGGTCCGGCGCCGTGCGGGGCTCGTCGCGACCCGCCAGCCAGCGGACCGACTGGCGCCAGAGCCGGTAGTAGGGCGACTCCCTGCCGGTGGCCTCGACCTGGAACTTCCACCTCCACGTGGTGTCGGCCGCCAGCGCCAGCACGCGCCCGGAGCCGTATGCCTGGGCAGCCAGCACGGGCATGGGCGCGCCGTCCGCGCGCTCGTGGGGGTGCACCAGCAGCGCGGCCGCGCCGGGCTTCAGCCCCCTGAGGCGGTTCGCTCCCTCCAACGTGACGCGCGCCTGCGGCTCCTCGAAGAAGCGGCCGCAGCCGAGCAGCACCGGATGGCGGGCGCCCTCGGGGGTCATCACGGGCGCGAACTCGTCCTCTAGGTGACCGTCCCGCACGCCGCCGAGACTCACGGGCAGCAGGCCGGCCAGGGCGCTGTCCTCCCACCGGCCGGCGCCGAAGGCGCGGTGTCCGCCCAGCGCCATAAGCCCCCCGCCGCCGTCGACGAAGTCCCTGAGCTGCTCGAGTTGCACGCCGGTGAACTCGTTCCGCCCGATGTCGCCGAGGATAACCACGTCGAACTCCTCGTAGTCCTCCGGGCGGGCGGGCAGCCCGCGGCTCAGGTCAACGCCCGGCTGCACGCCCTGCACCAGATACCGCCGGCCGCTCAGTTTCACGACGCCGGTGGCCTCGATGTTCGGGTCGCTCTCCAGCACCCGTCGCAGGAAGCGGTGTTCATTGCGCACCGTCCCCTCGACGATGAGCAGGCGGATGCGCGGGTCGGTAACGTGGACGGTGAAGCTGCGGGTATTGTTCTCCAGCACCGTCTCGGCCGGCACCTCGGAGACCTCGGCGCGCAGGCGCCGCACCCCGACGCGGTCCGGAGTGTACTCGAGCTCCACCTCGGTCGTGCCGTCGTGGGCGGGCAGCAGGAGCGAACGGGAGGCCAGCTCCCGCCCGTCCTCACGGAGCGTGACGGTGACGCGGCGTTCGGGTTCGGTGAAGTCGGCCAGCCCGACGTGGCTCAGTTCCAGGCGCACCAGCGCGCGGTTGTTGACGATGAAGCGGGGGTTGCGGGGCACGGCGCTGAAGCCGACGTCATGGAAGCGCCCGCGCTCGCCGAGCTGCCCCCCGAGCGCCACGGGGAAGATGGGGACGTCCATGCGGCGCGCCACCGCCCCAGGCTCATCGCCGAGGTTCGAGACGCCGTCGGTCAGCAGCACGACGGCGGAGATGGCGTCCCGGCCGACCTCGCGGACGACGTCCCTCAGCGCGTCGCCCAGGGCGGTCGCCGGGCCGTCCGACTCGAGGCTTTCGAGGTCGGCCCGGCCGGCCAGTTCGGCGGTGACGGCGTCGAAGCGATAGAGGCGCACGTCGTGGGCGGCCCGCAGCCGGCGCAGCAGGTCGGCGGGGGTTCCGGCGAGGAGGGAGCGGGCGGCCTCCAGTCGGGACTGCTCGGCGGCGGCGTCGCGGATGCTCATGCTCCGGGATGTGTCCACCAGCACGACGACCGTCGAGCGGGTCGCCTCAGCCCGCGTCAGTCGCAGCACCGGCTCCAGCAGGAAGAGCGCGACGATACAGATGGCCACCATCCGCAACGCCACCATCCAGCGGAAGCCGGCCCGGCCGACCTCGTCCCGGCGGCGGCTGTAGAAGCGCCAGGCCAGCAGGACCGCGCCCACGACCAGCGGCAGCACCAGCGCCGCCGGCCAGCTTCCGGTGAACGCTATCTCCCAGCTCTTCATCTCGCGCCTCGGCGCTTCAGCCACGCGTTTCCGACGAAACTCTCCACCACGGCCAGGGCGAGGGCCGCGGC
>PUMJ01000157.1 GCA_003551305.1 Candidatus Brocadiaceae bacterium | reverse complement strand
GGGCCTCCCGGCGCATGGGCCGCAGCAAGCCGCTCCTGAAACTCGGCGACGAACGCATCATTGAGCGCGTGCTGAGGGTCTTCCGGGAGGGCGCCGTGCCGCGACCGCTCGTTGTGACGGCCCCCGGCGCGGCGCGCCTGGAGGCGCTGCTGGACGAGTGGGACGCGCACCGGGTGCAGAACCCGCATCCGGAGCGCGGCATGCTCGCCTCGGTGCGGGTCGGCGTGAAGAACCTTCCGGACCGGCTGAGCGCCTTCTTTGTCCATCCGGTGGATATGCCCCTCCTGGCCCCCGCCACGTTGCTCGCACTGCAGGAGGCATGGCGAGAGGGCGTTCCGGTCGTGCATCCCTCTTACGGTGGCAGGCGGGGGCATCCCCCGCTGCTGTCCGCTGCGCTGAGGCCGGAGGTGGTGGCCTTCGACGGACCGGGCGGTCTGCGGGCGTTGCTGGCGTGCTATGACGAAGACGCTCGCCACATCGAGTGCAGGGACCCCGGCGTTCGGTTCGACATAGACACGTCCGCGGACTACCGCCGCGCCCGCGAGATCGTCGCAACAATGGCAGCCGGCAACGTGTCTCGAGCCGTTGCCTTCAGGGCGGGCGAAGCGTGAGAGGGGCACCTTGCGCCTTCTGCAACCCCGTGCTAACCTCACCGGTCAGCGGGCTTCCCTGGCATCATCGAAGAGGAAAGAGGCAATCGGCACCATGCACGAAGAGGATGTGTGGGAGTTCATCGAAGAGCGGCTCAGAGGGGGAGAGTCAGCGGTGCTGTTGGTTGTGGTGCGAGCGGTCGGCGCCACCCCCGGCAAACCCGGTTTCAAGATGGCCGTTGCGCCCGGCGGCGCCCTCTGCGGCACGGTGGGCGGTGGCGCGCTTGAGCATCGCCTGGTCGAGCGGGCGCGCGCCATGCTGGGCGCAGGGGAGTCGGACGGCGTCCTGATCCGCCACGAGATGCCGGAGGCCGGGGGGGAGGAGCCCCTGCAGATGCTCTGCGGCGGGGCGCAGACGGTCGCCCTCTGTCCGCTGGCCCCGGCCGACCTCTCCACAATCCGGCAACTTCTGAGTCGGCTGCGAGAGGGGGAGACCGTCCGGCTCCGCCTCACAACGGAGGGCATGGACTGGAGGACGCCCGGGCCGAAAGAAGACCGTTACGCTTTCGAGCAGACTGCCGATGGTCCCTGGGCGTACGAACAGACGCTGGGCCGCACCGCCACGGTCTACATCATCGGAGGCGGCCACGTCGGACTGGCGCTCTCACGCGCCCTGGCGCCTCTGGACGTGCGCATCGTGGTCATGGACGAGCGCCCGGACGTGGACACCCTCCTGAGGAACCGCTGGGCTCACGAGAAACACATCTTGCCTTTCGAAAGTGTTGCCGGGCACATACCGGATGGCAAGGACACCTACGTCGTCATCGCCACCCACCGGCATAGCGCCGACGAATGCGTCTTGCGCCAGCTCGTCCGACGCCGCCTGCGCTACCTGGGCATGATGGGCAGCAAGGCCAAGGTCCGCGAGATCATGGATCGCCTGCGTGCGGACGGTTTCGCCGAGCAGGAGCTTCAGCGCGTCCACGCGCCCATCGGCCTGCCCATCGGCAGCCACACCCCGGCCGAGATCGCCATCAGCATCACCGCAGAGATAATCAAAGTGCGCAATGCGGGCTGACCGGCCCGGATTCGGTCGCGGGCCGCGGGGCCGCGTCGCTGAGCAGGCCGCATCCCGGTCTCTTCCAGGTCTTAACGGGGTGACAGATGGGGGATTTGAGTTTCGGCGAACAGGCTTGCATCGCGCGTTGAGATGTGCTACCCTTCAAAGAGTGACCTCAGACCCGTCATCGGGGGCGATGGCGGAAAGAAGCCGGGCGGCGAAGCCTCCGGGCGTTGGCGCGGCCAGGCGGCGCCCGGCGCGATACCCACCGGGATTTTCCATCTGGTCGGTGGCAGCAGAGGAGCAACCGACGGTCTGTCACGTCTCGTGTGTTAGGTGAGAGACGCACGGAAAGGGGGTGAACGCGGGGGCGCACATGCTGTGGGGGGGAGTTCCACGTCGGAACACGGCCGGCACCCAACCGGGGCCGGTCATAGACGTGGCGCAGTCAATACGTGAAAAGTTACAGCTTTCGGGGTGACGCCGTTTGGGCACCCTTTCACCGGGAATGAGGAGACTGAACCGTGGCAAGAGTTGCACGAGAGATGGTCGAGAAGACGGGCATTGACGTGGACGAACTGCTGGAACTGCTGGTGACCAACGCGGCAGCGGAACTGACCACCTTCTACTACTACACGATCCTGCGCGTGAACCTGATAGGCCTGGAGGGGGAGGGGATAAAGCAGATCGCCGAGACCGCGCGCATCGAGGACCGCAACCACTTCGAAGCGCTGGTGCCGCGCATCTACGAGCTCGGGGGCCATCTGCCCGGTGACATGACCGAGTTCCACGACTGCTCGGCCTGTCCGCCGGCCAGCCTGCCGGATGACCCCGCCGACGTGCAGGCCATCCTGCAAGTCCTGGTCAAGGCCGAAAGGTGCGCCGTGCACGGATACACGAAGATCTGTAATCTGACGGCCGGCAAAGACCACCGCACGTACGGGTTGGCTCAGGCCATCCTGCACGAGGAGGTCGAGCACGAGTCCTGGTTCTCCGAGTTCCTCGGCGAGGGGCCGTCCGGCCACTACCTGCGGCAGGGCGAGACATCCCCATTCGTGGGCCCCTACATGAGGTGATGGTCCGTGCGGACCAATTGACCGAACAGTGTTCGCGTCGCTCAATTCCATTCGTCTGACCGGGCGGGGGCATGCATACCCGGTGGGGGCGGGGGTTGCCCGGGCGCCTGCCTCTCATTTCCGGGAGCCTCTGCCCCCTCGGGTCAAGGAGATCGTAACCGATGGCAAGCAAAAAGATCGAAACGGAGACGGCTGAGGCGTTCGGACGGGTTTTTGTGAAGGGCAACATCCCCGAGATCAACGAAACCCGCTGCCTGGCGTGCGGTCACTGCGTCAGACTCTGCAAGAAGCTGGGGCCCGACGTTCTGGACATCGTGGACGGCGTGGCCAGGCCGGTGCGACCGGAGAACTGTATCGGCGACGGGGCCTGCATGCTGGCCTGCCCCACGAAAGCCATCTTCCTGATGAGCCGCTATGACCCGGCCTCGCCGCCGCCGAGCGTCTGACGGGAAGCGCCTGGAATACGCGGCGAAACAGGACGGGCCGAGCTGGCCCGGGCGTTGATCATGGTGATTGTGGCGCTGCGGGCGAGCGCGCCGAGGTAGCCCACCTGCGACCTGCCGCTCGGAGAGCGGCGCTGCCGTGGACCGCCGCGCAAGCATTCGCAGCAAGAGAGGTGGTACGCCCGGCAGGACTCGAACCTGCGACCTGCGGTTTAGGAAACCGCCGCTCTATCCGCCTGAGCTACGGGCGCACCGGCATGACCACCCGAAAGGCTGTCGCCCGGTGGGACCTGGAAACTCATAACGCAGGCCGGCCGCTCGCCAATCCCGCCGGAACGTGGCGGCATTCCGGGAGCCGCTCCGGGCAACGAGCTATGTTACTCGAAGACGGCCGGTGCGCAAAGCACCACCAGCGCCGCCCCCCCTTTACCTGCTCAACCGGTGGGCAGCGGCCGTCCCCCCAGGGGCCCGAGCATGACACCGCCCGTGCGGGGTGTCCCGCCGGGCAGTGGTGGGGCCTACACTCGCCCGTGGGGGGCCACACTGCGTCCGGGAGGGGCCCGGCGCGGGAGGTGACCGAACCGGCCCCTCCCCTCAGACGCACGGGTGCAACCTTCAAACAGAGCACATACCTCTCTCGACGCTTTCTTACCGGTCAAGGAATTCGAGGGCGCCGGCGTCGCGGCGTTCGCCGACCGGATCGTTGCCGGCGAAGTCCCGGAACTGTGGACCGTCGAACTGCCAGGCGTACAGCTCCTCGATGGTCGTGCGGGCGTCGGCCAGGGAGCCGAGGCTGACCCGGGCGAAGTCTATCGTCCCGGCCAAGAAGTCGCCGTCCGGCGTGCCGCCCACGTAGAACTCGGCGTCGTTCGAAAGCGACTCGCCGCCCAGCCCATCGGCCGTGCCGTCCACCTGCCCGTTCAGGTAGATGGTCAGCCGGCCGGTCTCGCGGTCGGCCTCGGCCAGCGCGTGGTGCCACTCGCCGTCGTTGACCGCCGTCTGCCCGGTGACCGAGACGTCCCGGCCGCCGGCCCTCGTCGTCAGGGTGACGGCGCCGTCCACACTGAGTTCGTAGCCGGCGCGGGGGCCCATCTTACGCATCAGCACGCCCCGGTTCGCGCCGGGCTCCGTCCTGAAGCACATCTCCAGGATGAAGCTGGTCTGGTCCACGTCCACCGTCTGCAGCTCGTCCACGGAGACTCCGTCGGGCGTTGCGGTGAGGACATCCTGCGGGATGTAGGCGTACTGGTCGCGTCCGTTGAGCCGGAGAGCGGCGCGCGTCCAGTCCTGCAAAACGCCGTCCACGTAGCTGTCGGCGGTAGCGTTCACGACCGTCAGCGGGTACTGGGGCATGCTGCCGTATTGGTGGCGGTCGCGGTAGTAGTCCCGCATGTACCAGTGCTCGTCGGGGATGAGGGTGGGGTCGCCGCCGACGTGGTAGAAATGCCACTCGCCGACCATCCGGGCTAGGCCCCAGGGCACGAAGACCTTGACACCGGCGTCGATGGCGGCCGAGCCGTGGGCAGGCCGCATGTCGCGGTTAGCCGGATTGCGCAGGGGTTGGCTGTCCGTGCTCACGCCCAGTTGGGCCGACAGGGTCTGGTTTTCGGCCAGTGCCTGGCGGAAGGAATCGAAGTCCTGGTAGTTCTGACCGTCCGGTTCAATGATACCGAAGTTGTTCTTGACAGCGTAGAACACGTTATTTGCGTAGGCCAGGTGGTGTGCCCGTTGTTCCTCCACGATCTCGTCCGGATCATCGATGCCGCTCTGGTTAAAGACGATGTTGCTGAAGTCGCTGAATACGTTGCCCAGAAAGCGGGGGTGCCCGCGGGCGGGGAACCAGTTACTGCCGTTGGCGAAGCGGTAGACGGTGTTGTTGAAGAAGGCGTTATGGATGCCGGCCCCCTGGATGGCCGCGCGGTTGCACAGCTTGCTGCCCGCCTCGTTGTTCAGGCCCCAGGCGATGTTGTTGAAAAGATAGCTCTTGTTACTGAGGTCCAGGTAGTAGGCAAACCCGAGCCGGGCGTTGAAGCCCTCGCCGCGCCAGGACCAGTTCCAGTAGCCGTTGGGGTTGGCCGAGATGTTGTTGTAGACGTAGAAGGGGCCGCCCTGCCAGGTCTCGATGCCGCCCCAGTCGTTGGTGGCCAGCAGCGTCTGCTCGGCCCGGTTGTGGTGGATCAGGGGGCGGGACAGGGGCACGTCGCCGCCCCGGCCGCTTCTCTTGCCGCCGAAAACGAACACGCCGGCGCCCCAGGTACGGTTCAGGATGTTGCCCGCCACCTCCATGGTCACCGGATAGCGGACGTCCAGGGCGTGGGCGTCCGACTGGCGAAACGGCCGGTGGCCGATCTCGTAGAGGTTGTTGCGCATGACGCGCACGTCCGCCAGGTGACCGTCACCGCGCCTGATGGTCATCGCCGCGTCGTCGGTGTAGCGGATGTCGTTGTCCGACACAATCACCGCACCAATTTCCGTCAGGTGATTCACGGCCTCGATACGCACCGCTTTGCTGAGGTGGTCAAAGCGACAGTTGGCGATGCGTACGTCATCGCTCGACCCTAGCAACCGGATAGCGGCGTTGTCCACCTCCTTATGCTCCCACGGCGGGTAGGTGTAGTACCACCAGGCGTTGGTGAAGCGGAAGGTGAGCCCGCTGATGACGGCGTGGCGCAGCCCCGCCGTTTCCACGGCCGCGCGCGCTTCCTCACCGATGATGTCCATGCGCACCGGCCGCTCGGCCGATGCCTGGTCCTGGATGAGGTTGTAGCGCTTCGCCGCCTCGACGGTCACGGTGTTCGGGTCGCGGTCTTCGGGCAGGCGGATGTAGAGCCGCCCGCCGTCTTCCTCCCGATCGAACCAAAACTCCCCGGCCGAGTCCAGGTAGTGCGGCTTGTTCTCCAGGAAGTAGCGGTTGCCG
>PUMJ01000135.1 GCA_003551305.1 Candidatus Brocadiaceae bacterium | reverse complement strand
CGGCTATCCGCTGAATGTGCGCCTGATTGACGCCTCGGTCACGATCCAGCGGGCCGACCTGCAGGAGGCGATCGTCCTGGACGGCAACGGCTACGTGACGGACCGCGAAGCGGACGTGGAGGATGGCGATGTGCTCAGAATTCAGCTCCCGCAGGATGAACTCTACACCCTGGTCCGCTGACGCCGGGGGGCGGCTCCTGCGGCCGCCAGTTCAAGGGCCATCGACGCAGGCAGGATTGTGACCGCAGAAGTCCAGGGCCACCACGGCGGCGCGGAGGATCGACCGGTCACGTCAGCGCCTGAGGGCGCCGTGGCTTTTGCACCCCGAGGTCCGCTTGCGCGGGCAAAACGCCTCTGCACCGGCCCGTGGCGCTTGACATGGGGGTCAAGACTCTGTAGGCTGAAGGATAACACTGGCGGGGCATTCCGGAAGGTTGAACTGCCTGGTGATGTCGGCCCAGCCGGGTCGGCGTCCTGCGACCTGAAGAAGGGGCAGGCTTCCGTTTTCGGCCGTCCGCTCCGTAGCACATCCCGTGGCGCGCGCCCAGGTGACGCCGCGGCAGACGTGGACAGGGGGCCGAACCCGCCGAACTCCGAGTGCATCCTTCGCCGAGCCGGCAGCCGCAAGTAATGACAGGCTCGTCGGGCGAGTAACATCGGTTCCCTGCGTCGGAGCTGGGGCAGACTGAACTCGGCAGCAAACACTTCCGGAACCCTGCGGTTCCTCTCTTGACCAGCCGGCATTCGCATGCCTGAGACACTCTTCGCGATTGACGCCTTCGCGCACATCTACCAGTTCTTCTACGCCATCAAGGGCCTGACCGGCCCCGACGGAGAACCGGTCAACGCTCTCTACGGCTTGGCGCGCATGGTGGAAAAGATCAGAACCGAATACCATCCGGATTACCTCGTTGTCGCCTTTGACGCCCCGGGCGAACTGGAGCGCCATCGACTCTACGACGAATACAAGGCCGGCCGCCCCCCCATGCCCGAGCCCCTCGAGAGGCAGATCCCCCTCATCCTGCAACTGCTGGAGGCCCACGGCGTGCCCTGTCTGTCCGCCGAGGGGCACGAGGCCGACGACGTGCTGGCCACCCTGGCCGAGCAGGCCGCCAGCAAAGGCATTCACAGCGTGCTGGTCACCACGGACAAAGACGCCGAACAACTCATCAGCGAACACACCGCCGTCCTGCACGTCCACAAGGACAGGCAGACGCTGCTCGACCCGGAGACCCTGGCCGCCGAGAAGGGCATCGAGCCCTGGCAGGTGGTCGAGATGACGGCCCTGGCCGGCGACACCACCGACAACGTGCCGGGCGTCCCCGGCATCGGCCCCAAGACGGCCCTCAACCTCATACGCCAGTACGGCGACGTCGAGACCCTCTACGAGCACCTGGACGAGATATCCGGCCCCAAGACGCGGCAGAAACTGGCCGAGCACCGCGAGGACGTCGAGCTTTCCCGGCAACTGGTCACCCTGAACCGTTGCGTCCCTCTCGACGTTGACTGGGAAGCCCTTCGCGACGGCGACCCTGAGGACGCCGAGGTGGACCGGTTCTACCGGGCCGTCGGATTCCACTCGCTCCGCTCTGACGGACCGCCACCCACCGGGCAGGCGTCCCTCTTCGCGGAACAGGAGGCTGTGACGCTCGAGTCCGCCGACACGGACTACCGGACCATGACCGACCCCGCGGAGGTGCGGAAGCTGGCGCCGCGGCTGGCTGAACTGGAAGAACTCTCCGTGGACCTGGAGACTACGAGCCTGGACGTGCGCTCGGCGCGCATCGTCGGCTTCGCCCTCAGTTGGGAACCTCGCCAGGGCGTCTACATCGCAACTGCCGGCCCCAGGGGGGAGACCGTCTGCCCGCTGCAAGAGGCCCTCGGCGCCCTCAAGCCCGTGCTGGAGGCCGAAACACCCCGCAAACTGGGCCAGAACCTGAAGTACGACATAGCGGTCCTGCGCAACTACGACGTCCGGCTCGGGGGGCTGCACTGCGACTCGATGGTCGCCTCTTACGTGCTCGATCCCGCCGGCCGCGCCCACAACCTGGACGCGCTGGCCGCCCGGTGGCTCAACTACCGGCCCGTCAAGATCGGGCAACTCATTGGGGGGGGCAAGTCCCAGAAACGCATGGACCAGGTGCCGGTCAGCCGCGTGGCCCCCTATGCCTGCGAGGACGCCGACCTGGCCCTGCAGCTCTGTCGCCTGCTGGAGGAACGGCTCCGCGGGGAGGACCTCTGGGAGCTGTTCGAACGGCTGGAGGCGCCCCTCGTGCCCGTGCTGGCCGACATGGAGTGGACCGGCATCAGGGTGGACACCGACGCGCTGAAGGCCCTGAGCGAGGAGTTCGCGGAGAAGCTGGCCGAACTCGAGGCGCAGGTCCACCGCGAGGCCGGCGAGGAGTTCAATGTCAACTCCCCCCAGCAGCTCAGCACCATCCTGTTCGAGAAGATGGGCTGCCCCGCCCCGCGCAACGCCCGCACCACGACGGGCTACTCGACGGCGGCCGACGTGCTGGAAGGCCTCAAAGACGACTATCCGATAGCCCGCTACGTGCTGGAGTACCGGGAGCTGAGCAAACTCCGGTCCACCTACGCCGAGGCCCTGTTGGAATTGGTGAACGAGCAGACGGGCCGCATCCACGCCTCGTTCAACCAGACGGTCACCGCCACCGGCCGCCTCTCCAGCAGCGACCCCAACCTGCAGAACATCCCCGTGCGCACGCCGCTGGGCCGCCGCATTCGGCGCGCCTTCGTGCCGGGTGAAGAGGACATGGTGCTGCTGAGCGCCGACTACTCCCAGGTGGAGCTACGCATCATGGCGCACTGCTCCAAAGACCCCACCCTGCAGGAGGCGTTCCGCCAGGACCGGGATATCCACCGCTTCGTCGCCGCCCAGGTCAACGGGGTGGCGGAGGAGGAAGTGACCGCCGAGATGCGCCAGCGCGCCAAGGCGGTCAACTTCGGGATAATCTACGGCGTCAGCGCCTATGGGCTGAGCCGCCAGATAGGCATCTCCCAGGAGGAAGCGCACCAGTTCATTGATCGCTACTTCGAACGCTACCCCAGGGTGCGGCAGTTCATCGGCCAGACCATAGACACCGCGCGCGAGAGCGGCTATGCCCGCACGCTGGCCGGACGTAAGAGAATCATCGAGGGCATCCGGGCCTCGGGCGCCACGCGCAGCTCCGCCGAACGCATCGCCGTCAATACCGTCATCCAGGGCTCGGCGGCCGACCTCATCAAGAAGGCGATGATCCGCATTCACGACGGGTTGCCGCGCGTGAGCCCTCGCTCCCGCATGCTGCTGCAGATACACGACGAACTCGTCTTCGAAGTGCCCGAGGCGGAGACCGAAGAAGTGCGCCGATATGTGACCGAAGAGATGAGCGGCGCCCTGGAACTGGACGTTCCGCTCAAAGTCGACACCGGGGTCGGCAAGAACTGGGCTGAGGTAAAATGAGACACGGCGATCACACGCCCCGCCGGCCGCCGGTCATCGGCATAGTCGGCGGACTGGCCGGCGGCAAGAGCACCGTCGCCCGGCTGCTGGGCCGCAAGGGGGCCGCCGTGATTGACGCCGACAGCCTCGGCCACCGCATGCTGCGCCGGCCCGAAGTCAAGGAGGCGCTCGTCGAGCAGTTCGGCGACGAGATCCTGGACGCCGGCGGAGAGGTTAAGCGGGCCCGGCTGGCGGAGGTCGCCTTCGAAGACCCCGAGCGGGTGCGCGCATTGAACGCAATAGTCCATCCCCCGGTTATCCGGCAAATCATTGCTGAGATTGAGGCTATGACGCAGCGGGACGAGGTGCCGCTGATCGTGCTGGACGCGGCGCTCCTGGTGGAGACCGGCCTGCACAGGGAGCACTGCGATGCGCTGTTGTTCGTGGACACGCCGGAGGAGACCAGGCGACGGCGCGCCGCCCAGAGGGGCATGAGCGCCGGGCAGTTCGATCTCAGAACGACCGCCCAGGCGCCCCCCGCGAAGAAAAAGCAACTGTCGGACTTTACCGTGGAGAACACAGGTTCCCTCGAGGAACTGGAGGCCCGGCTGGACAGACTCTGGCCCGAGCTTTGCCGGGTCACTTCCCCGGCTTCCCCCCCATCTCATTCGTGCTGATACGAAATACTCAACCAGGCACAGACGGAGGTCGTTATGACTGCCAGAAAACGGAATAACAGCGGTGGTGACACCGCCACCCAGACCGCCGAGGTCCACATCACGGACCTGCAGAAGATGTCCATCAAGGATCTGCAAGAAGCGGCGAAGGAAGAGGGCATCTCGAACTTCGGCGGTATGAAAAAGCAAGAGCTTATCTTCAACCTGCTCAAAAAGCGCGTTGACAAGGCCGGCGCCATGTACGGCGAGGGCGTGCTGGAGGTGCTGCCGGACGGCTTCGGTTTCCTCCGCTCCCCCGACTACAGCTACATGCCCAGCCCGGACGACATCTACGTCTCGCCCAGCCAGATTCGCCGTTTCGGGATGCGCACAGGGCACATGGTGACCGGCCAGATACGCCCCCCGAAGGACAAGGAACACTACTTCGCGCTGCTCAAAGTGGAGGCGGTCAACTACGAAGACCCGGAGAAGGCGACCTCGGCGCCCGTCTTCGGCGACCTGACCCCCTACCATCCCACCGAGCGCATCATGCTGGAAAGGGAAGCCGACGAGATGTCCATGCGCATGGTGGACATCATAACGCCCATCGGCAAGGGCCAGCGCGGGCTCATCGTGGCCGCGCCCCGCACCGGCAAGACCATCCTGCTGCAGAAGATCGGCAATTCCGTCGCCAAAAATCACCCGGCGATCAAGCTGATCATCCTGCTGATTGACGAACGGCCCGAGGAAGTGACCGACATGCAGCGGACGGTGCCGGCCGCCGAGGTCATCAGCTCGACCTTCGACGAGCCGGCCAGCCGCCACATCCAGGTGGCCGAAATGGTGCTGGAGAAGGCCCGCCGCCAGGTCGAATACGGCCGCGACGTGGTCATACTGCTCGACAGCATCACCCGCCTGGCGCGCGCCTACAACACCGAGGTGCCCCACAGCGGCAAGATCCTCAGCGGCGGCGTCGAGGCCAGCGCCCTGCAGAAGCCGAAGAAGTTCTTCGGCAGCGCCCGCAGCCTCGAAGAAGGCGGCAGCCTGACCATCATCGCCACCGCCCTCATCGACACCGGAAGCCGCATGGACGAGGTCATCTACGAGGAGTTCAAGGGCACCGGCAACATGGAACTGCACCTGGACCGCAACCTGGCGGACCGGCGCATCTGGCCGGCCCTCGAGATCACCCGCAGCGGCACCCGCAAGGAAGAACTCCTGCTGGACCCCGAGGAACTCAAGCGAGTGCGCCTGCTCCACAGGATGCTCAACGAGATGAATCCCATCGAGGCCACCGAACTGCTGAGCGACAGGCTGTCAAAGACCCAGAACAACGCCGAATTCCTCATGAGCATCAACGTGGACTGAGGCGCCTGGGGGCGCTGACATGACCGCCACCCCGACCTTCCAGGAGCGCGTCCGGGGAGGGATAGTGGCCGCCGTCGTCGGCGACGCCCTGGGGCTGCCTTTCGAGGGGACGCCGCGGCGCCAGATGGACGGATTGCCGGTCGAGCACATGGCCGGCGGCGGTCCCCACGGCCTGCCCGCCGGGGCGTGGTCGGACGACAGCTCCCTGCTGCTCAGCCTGGCCGACGCGCTCTGCTCCGGCTACGATCCCTCGCGCATAGCGGACGCCTTCCTGCAATGGTGGCGCGAGGGCCGCTGGACCCCGTACGGACAGACGTTCGGCTGGGGCGGCACCACGGCGCGCGCCATGCGGCGGCTAGCGCGGGGCGTCCCGCCCCTGTCCGCCGGGCTTGACGCAGAGGGCAGCAACGGCAACGGTTCCCTGATGCGCACTCTGCCGGTCGCCGTCCGTTTCGCCGGCCGGCGCCGGCGCATGCTGCAGGTCGCTCACCAGGTCTCCGCCATCACCCACGCCCACCCGCGCTCGCAGATGTCGTGCGGCATCTACTGCCTCATCGCCCGGGGGCTGCTGGAGGGGCTGACCCCTCGGACCGCCTGCGAGGAGGCCGCCCACTATGCGGACCGCTACTACACGGGCCG
>PUMJ01000211.1 GCA_003551305.1 Candidatus Brocadiaceae bacterium | reverse complement strand
CCTTGAAGACGTAGGTGTCCACGCCTTCGGCTTCGGCGGCGCGGCCCTCGGCGTTCGCGTCCCAGGGGTGGTGCTTCCAGGGGCGCTCCCGGGTGCCGGGGGTGTTGTCGTCGCCGCCCTCGTAGTCTATGTAGCGGACCTCCTGGCCGACCTCGAACTCGAAGGGGCGGGGCGCCCACTCCAGCTCGCCCTGGGGCAGCACGCGGGCGTGCTGCTCCTCCCAGGAATAGCGCACGTCCCGCTGCGGTGCGGGCCGCGCTTCGGGCGGGGCCTCCACCTCCTCGGTCTCCGCCGGCGGCGTCACCTGCACCTCAGGGGGCGCCTCCGGCTCGTCGCGCCTGCACCCTGCGAGCAGAAGCATCCCCAAAACCAGTGCCCATCCCATCCATCTAACCTTACCCATCGTCCTGACTCCTATCAGGTTCCCCGAACTGTACCGTCGCCATAGTCCGCAGTTTACAGGGAGCCGGGGGAACGCGCAAGCGGGCGGCCAGGATGGAGCCCGGCACGGCTGGAGGCCACCGGGCGCGTCCCTCCATTGGCGGCGCTTCGTCAACGCCCGACGTGTTCGATGGCGCCGGCATCGCGACGTTTGCCCGTCGGCTGGTTCCCGGCGAAGTCCCGCAGGAACGGCTCCTCGGCGCGGGGCGGCGGTTGATATGTGGGCCGACGCTCCCCGGCGTTTGGGTCATCGCGGCGCCCCTATCTGCCCGGCACCCTTGCTTCCTGGTGCTGTCCCGTGGTGAATATTTCCGGGCCCGGCGGGGCGTCAAGCGGATGCGCGCCGTGGGTCCGGGCATGCGGGGGTCGTGCAAAGATGGCGTTGCCCCGGCGATGGGGCGGCGCTACAATGGTGTGCAGAACCCGAGCGGGGAGGGGAGACCATGAGAGGGTTGCTCATCGTGCTGCTTCTGGCCGCGCTCGCGGCGCCGGCGTGGGGCGAGACGATGTACGCCCGCGCCTCGACGCCGGTGCGGTCGGCGGCCGGCCTGACGGGCACGACCGTCGCCACGCTGCAGCAGGGTCAGGCGGTGACGGTCCGGGGCCGGGAGGGCAGTTACTACCGGATCGCGTTCCCGGGCGGCAGCGGCTACGTGTTCCACAACCGGCTTTCGGCGGACAGGCCGGAGGACATCGCCGGTCTGCTCTCGCGCCGGCCCGCTGCCCGCGGGCTGGAGTTGAGCGAACTGGAGGCGGGGGGCGCCCTGCGCGGCCTCTCCCCCATGGCCGAGAACTACGCCGCCGCCGAGGACCTGCCCGAGTGGGCCGTGGAGGCCGTGCGGAGCATGCAGGAGCGCGCGGTCACCCCGCAGGAGCTGGAGGAGTTCCAGCGCGAGGGCCGCCTCGGCGAGTACGGGGAGGCGCCCGCGCCATGATGCGAACTCAACTCCCGATCGCCGCGGTGATGCTCTTCGTCGCGATGACGCTCTGCGCAGCCATGCTGGGCGCGACGCTCCTGAGCGGCTGTGAAGGCATGCAGGAGAGCCTGCGGACGGCGGCCGACATCGTCGAGCGGCACCCCGACCTGATAGGTGACGAGGAAGACCGCGAGGTCTGGCTCGCCGGAGCGCGCGCCGTCAGAAGCTGGGTCAGCGAGATTGACACGGCCGAGGAGATCGCCATCGGCCAGAGCCTGGCGCTGAGGGCCTTCGCCGGGTTCGGGCCCCCCCATCCGGACGAACGTCTCCAGAACTACGTCGCCAGGGTGGGGCGGCTGGTGGCCATGCAGAGCGAGCGGCCGGAGATGCCCTACTCCTTTGCCGTGGTGCAGAGCGAGACACCGAACGCCCTGGCGCTGCCGGGCGGCTTCATATTCATCTCCACGGGGCTGCTGACGCGCCTGAACAACGAGAGCGAACTGGCCGCCGTGCTCGCCCACGAGGTCTGCCACGTGGCCCAGAGGCACGGGCTCGAGATCGTCGCGCGTGACCGCCGGATGCGTAGCCTGTTCGAACTGGGCACAGCGATTGACCCGGACCTCGCCGCCTACCAGGAGTTCATTGACCGCGTCTATCACCGGCTGACCACCGAGGGTTACGACCACCAGTACGAGTGGATGGCCGACGAGGCGGGCGCCCGCTACGCCTACTACGCCGGCTATCATCCGGGCGGGCTGCTTCCCTTCCTGCAGGAAGCACAAAGGGCCGGCCGGCCGCGCTCGTTCGAGGCCCACAGGACGCACCCCGACCCGGCCGTCAGGATCAGCAGAATACGGGCCGTGCTGAGCGAACTGCCCGGTTACGGGGCACTGCCGAGACTGGAGGACCGCTATCGCCGCGAAGTCCTGGAGAGGCTGCGTTGAGGGAGGTGGGCATGCCGTCGTCTGAGAGGAGCGTCCATCACCTGCGCCCCCCCCTGAGCGCCGAGGACGTGCTGCCTCTTCGCAGCGGCGACCCCGTGCTCATCAGCGGCGTCATCTACTCCGCCCGGGACGCCGCCCACCGGCGCATGACGGAGGCGCTGGAAGCCGGGGACACGCTGCCCTTCGATCCCCGCGGCCAGATCATCTACTACATGGGCCCCTCGCCGGCGCCGCCGGGCCGGCCCATCGGGGCGGCCGGGCCGACCACCAGCGGGCGGATGGACGCCTACGCGCCGCGGCTCTACCAGGCCGGCATCAAGGCGACCATCGGCAAAGGGCCGCGTTCCGAGGAGGTCCGCCGCGCCATCCGGGAGTGCCGCGCCCTCTACCTGGCCGCCATCGGCGGGGCGGGCGCACTGCTGAGCCACCGTATCCGCTGCGCGGAAGTCATCGCCTACCCCGAACTTGGCCCCGAGGCCGTGCGCAGGCTCAAGGTCGAGGACCTGCCCGCCACCGTCGTCAACGACGCGCACGGAAGCGACCTCTACGAACTTGCACGCCGGGAGGCCGGCCAGACGTGAGCCCCGCCGTCGCGCCGCACAAGATGAAGCCCGTCGAGAAGATTGGCCCCGTCCTGCGCGCCCTGGATGACTTCTACGGCCGCAAGGTGCAGGAGCGCGACCGCGACCCGCTGGACGTGCTTATCAGGGGCGTGCTGAGCCAGAACACCTCCGACGTCAACAGCGGCCGGGCCTGGGAGTCCCTGATGGCCGAGTTCGGGGACTGGCCCGCGATGGCCGCCGCCAGGACGCAGCGCATAGCCGACGCCATCCGCAGCGGCGGGCTGGCCGACCAGAAAGCCGCCACCATCCAGGCCGTCCTGCGGCGGCTCGGCGAGCGCGGAGAGTATTCCCTCGACTTCCTGCAGGGGATGGACAGCGAGGAGGCCGAGGCGTTCCTGACCTCCATCAAAGGTGTGGGGGTCAAGACCGCGCGGCTGGTGCTGCTGTTCGGGCTGGAGCGGCCGTCTTTCGTGGTGGATACGCACGTGCACCGCGTCAGCCGGCGGCTGGGCCTCATCCCTGCCAGGGCCGACCGCCACAAGGCCCACGTTATCCTGGACGAACTGGTGCCGGACCGCGACAAGTACAGCGGCCACATGAACATGATCCAGCACGGCCGGCGCACCTGCCGGGCGCGCTCTCCGCTGTGCGAGGGCTGCCCCGTGCGCCGGTGGTGCCTCCACGTGCGGGGCGTGCCGGGCTGACGGGTCGCCCTGCTTCTTGCGCTGGAGTGCGGGGCGAGGGCAGGGCGGGCGCGCCCTGCAGGTCCGCCCGGTCAGTTGCGGCGCAGCTCGCGCTCCAGCCGCGCTACCCGGCGTTCCAGGCGGTGGTGGGAATCCCGCAGGTCGCGGAACACGCCGCTGCTGACGAAGTTGTACTGGCGGCGTCTCAGGGCGTCGACGTCGCGTTCTACTTCCGCCAGGTGCCGCTGCATATTCTCCATCAGGTTCGAGGTGTGGCGGCTGTATTCCTGGAGTTCGCGGATGGCCTCGTGCATCTGCTCCAGGATCCTCTGGTGTCGCCGCACGGTGGCCAGCTTTTCCTCGGTCAGCTCTCTCTCAAGCTGTCTGAGGTCCGCTTCGGCGGCGGCCTTGCGCAGTTCGTGACGTCGCAGGGCCTCTCGCTGCCACTCCCGGCGTTCCTCGGTCAGGGCCTCCAGCTTGCGTTCCAGGCGCTCTTTGGCCTGCGGCTCCTCGCTCACTTCGACGGCCCGGCTGTAGGCCCGCCACGCCTTTGAAAACTGGTCAGGCGCGTCGGCCGCCTGCCATGCCGTCTCGCGGAAGGCGTCGCCGATGCGCTCGTAGTACTCGTGGGCGGGCACGGTGAAGCGGCGGATCTCCTGTATGGTGGCCCGGCTGTAGCCGATGGCGCCGCCGGTCCGGGTCTCTACCCGCACCATGGCGTCGGTCTCGTCCAGCAGGCGGCCGGTCACCTTGCGGTGGGGGAACGTCAGTTCGACCATCTGCACTTCGTCCGTCTCGACGGTCACGTCCAGCGTGACGGCTTCTTCGTCTGGCGCGGCCTCGGCCTGTGGCTCCGCGGCGGCCGCTCCCGGCGTCCCCGGCAGTCCGGCCAAACCCACCATTACAACAGCTATAAGCAGCACCCTCATGGCGTCGCCCTCCTCATCCCGGTTTCTGTTCCATCTCCATTATACGGGATGCAGACCGCTCGCACTGCACCGGGATTCGGGGCGCCGGCTGTCAGCGCAGGCTGCGCACGCGGACCTCGATGTCCTCACCGGCCAGGAGGTCGGCCAGCCTGGAGGCGTCGGTGTCTCCGTAGTGATAGGGGTAGAGCGCCGCGGGATGGAAAGCGCGGGCCGCCTCCGCCACCATCTCCGGCGTCATGGTGTAGGGCAGATTCATCGGCAGGAACGCGATGTCGATGTCCTCCAGCTGTTCCATCTCGGGGATGCTCTCGGTGTCGCCGGCGACATAGACCTTTACGTCGCCGAAAGTGATGACGTAACCGACCCCTTCGCCCTTCGGGTGGAACGGCACGCCGGGGCTGCGTTCGTGGACTACGTTGTAGGCCGGCACGGCCTCGACCGGCAGGCCCGCTACGGTTGCCGTCTGCCCCGGGTTCATGGTCCGTGCGCCGGGCACCCTGTCCGTGCAGGACGCCGGCAGCACGATCTCCGTGCCGTCCGTGCGCACCTGCTCGACGGCCTCCGCGTCAAGGTGGTCGCCGTGGCCGTGGGTTACCAGGATGAGGTCGGCCTTGGGCATCTCGCCGTAGTCCGCCTCGCGCGAAACCGGGTCCACGTGGATGACCTTGCCGTCGAACTCGAACATCAGCGTCCCGTGCCCCACGAACGTCATCACGAGTTCACCGGCGGACGTCTTGACTGTGTCCTGCTCAAACATGGGATCCTCCCAAAGCGCAGAGCCCTTTGACACTGCGGGTACGGTATCGGCTGGCCGGGGCGCTGTCAACGCGAGCCGGGGCGCGGCCCACCGGCGTCAGTCCCGCGGAGGTCGGAAGTCTTCTTTGCGCAGCTCGTGCCGCCTCATCTTCTCGTAGAGGGAGCGGGGGCTGATGCCGGCGCGTCCGGCCGCATCCCCCACCCGGCCGCCGGTCTTTTCCAACAGCGCGGCGAAGTAGGCCCGCTCCAGCTCCGCCAGGGCCTCCTCGCGCACGTCCTTCCAGGGCCGCTCGGTCCAGCCCCCGGCCAGCCCCTCTTCGAAGTCCGGCGCCGGTGCCTCCGCCCTGTTGTCCCGGGCGGCGCGGATGCCCTGAGGCAGGTCGTCCAGGGTCACCTGCCGGCCGTCGCACAGCAGCAGGGCGCGTTCGATCACGTTGATAAGCTCCCTCACGTTGCCGGGCCAGGAGTAGTCCACGAGCGCGGCGACTGCCTCCGGCGTGATGCCGTCCACGTCGCAGCCCACGCGCGGCTGCAGGTAGTCCAGGTAGCTCTCGACAAGGACCGGGATGTCCTCGCGCCGCTCCCTGAGGGGCGGGATGGTGAGGGTGACGACGCTGAGCCGGTAGAACAGGTCGCGGCGGAAGTTGCCGGCCTCGACCTCCTCATCGAGGTCGCGGTTGCTGGCGGCCATGATGCGCACGTCCACCGGAATTGTCCTCTCGCCGCCCACAGGGCGGACTTCGCGGTCCTGCAGCACGCGCAGCAGCTTGACCTGCAGGTGGTAGGGCATCTCGCCGATCTCGTCCAGGAAGACCGTGCCCGTATGGGCGAGTTCAAACAGGCCGCGCCGCGTGCGGGCTGCGCCGGTGAACGCCCCTTTCTCGTGCCCGAAAAGCTCGCTTTCGAGCAGGGACTCCGGCAGGGCGCCGCAGTTGATGGCCACAAACGGGCCGCCCCGCCTGGGGCTTTCGGCGTGGACGGCGCGCGCCAGCCGTTCTTTGCCAACTCCCGTTTCGCCCAGCAGCAGGAGGGAGGATGCGCTCGGGACGATGCGACGTGTCACCTCCATGAACGTCTGCATGGCCGGGCTTTCGGAGACGAAATCGGCCAGGTGGGGGGTCTCCATGTCGCGCGGGCCCAGCAGGACGCGGCCCGCCTCTTCGGCGCGGCGCTCTACCACCGCGCCCAGCACCTCCCGTAGCGCGTCGGGGGGCAGGTCTTCGTGCAGGACGGCCTCGCAGCCGGCAGCCAGCAGGCGGGCGCGTTCCTCGGCGTCCTCCCCGGCGGAGATGACCACCACGGTGGGGCGGTCCGGCAGCTCGCCCAGCAGGCGCACGCTCTCCGGACGCGGCGGGGGGATCAGCGACAGCTCGATGATGATGACGTCGGCGGTCTGCTCGGCGACGCGACGCCAGCCGCGCGCCCCGTCCTTCACCGTCTCCATCAGGACGTCCGGCCTGCTCAGCAAGCGGCAGAGTTCCTCGCGGAGCCCCGCTTTTCGCACGGCAACGGTCACGCGTGTCAGCATGGCGCGATAGCCCCCGGAGGATAATCGGTACTTATACCTCCGGTCGAATCGGAAGTCAAGACTCTGATCTGCAGATCGTCCACAGTCTTCCTGCGCGCCGGTGGCCCGTCAAGCATCATTAGATCTGCTCTTATGCGTGCCGAACAAGTCACGGCATGCCGTATGCATATGCTGCCTGATAGGCAAGAGGTCGGGGCGGTCCCGGCCGGCGGGCGCAGGCCCGAGACCAGGTCAGACAAGGAGGTGTCGGAGATGGCAAAAGCGAAGGGCAAGGCCAGGAAGGCCCAGCAGAAGAAGGCCGCTGAAAAGGGCAAAGGCCAGAAGAGCCCGAAGCGCTGAGGCGCGAGAGCCGTGGGGACGCGCCCCGGCGCGGACGCTCCGCGCCGGGGACGCCCTCCCCGTTGCCTCAGCGTTGCTGGACGGCGTGTTTCCTGGTGAGGTACTCGTCCATGGAGGCGGCGGCGCGTTTGCCGGCGCCCATCGCCTGGATGACGGTCGCCGCGCCGGTGACGATGTCGCCCCCCGCCCAGACGCCCTCCAGCGTCGTCTCGCCGGTCACATCGTCGGCGTCAACTGAGCCCCAGTCTGTCGTTTTCAGGCCCGGGGTGGTCTGGGGAACGAGGGGATGCGGGCGGTTGCCGTAGGCGACGATGACCAGGTCTGTCGGGAACTCGAACTCCGATCCTTCGATGGGCAGGGGGCGGCGCCGGCCGTCGGGGCCGGGTTCTCCCAGTTCCATCCTCACGCACCGCAGCCCGCGCACCCAGCCCTCCTCGTCGCCCAGCACTTCGACGGCGTTGTTGAGCCACATCAGGTTGATGCCTTCCTCGCGGGCGTGCTCGAGTTCTCCGTCGCGGGCGGGGGCCTCCTCAACGCTGCGGCGATACACCACGCGGACCTCCTCGGCCCCCAGCCGCAGGGCGGTGCGGGCGGCATCCATGGCCACGTTGCCGCCGCCGAGCACCGCCACGCGGTCACGCACCAGCACCGGGGTCTCGAACTCGGAGCGGTAGGCGCGCATCAGGTTCACCCGGGTCAGGTACTCGTTGGCGCTCAGGACGCCGTTGAGGTTCTCCCCCGGGATGCCGGCGAAGATGGGATAGCCGGCGCCCGAGCCGATGAAAACGGCCTCGAATCCCTGCTCGAACAGGTCCTCGATGGTTGCGGTTCTGCCGACCACGAAGTCCGTGACTATCTCGACGCCCATCTGCCGCAGCAGGTCCACCTCCTGGGCCACGATGTCCTTCGGCAGGCGGAAGGAGGGGATGCCGTAGACCAGCACGCCGCCCGGCTCGTGGAGGGCCTCGAAAATGGTGGGCTCATAGCCGCGCCGGGCCAGTTCTCCGGCGGCGGTCAGGCCGGCCGGCCCTGAGCCGATCACGGCCACCTTGATGCCCCGCGCCGCACCGAGCTCGGGCACCTCGACCCTCTCGCGTTCCCGTTCCCAATCGGCGGCGAAGCGCTCCAGGTTGCCGATGGCCACCGGTTCGCCGCGCTTGCCCACCACGCAGAGCCCTTCGCACTGGTCTTCCTGGGGGCAGACGCGCCCGCAGACGGCCGGTAGGGCGTTGTCACGTTTCAGCAGGCGGGCAGCGCCGAGGAAGTCCTCCTCGGCGATGTGCTCGATGAACCCGGGAATGTCAATGCCGACCGGGCAGCCGTCCACGCACAGCGGACGTCGGCACTGCAGGCAGCGCTTCGCCTCCATGACCGCCTGCTCCGGGCGGAGGCCGAGGGGCACTTCTTCGAAGTTGCGCCTGCGGGCCCCGGGGGGCTGCTCGGGCATCGGCTGGCGGGGTATCTCGGCGGTCCGTTCGGCCTGGCGGCCGGCCTCGAGCATGGCCTCCTGCAGGGCGGTGTGCTCCACGTCGCACTCGTGGGCGCTGTCGTACCGGGGGATGGCGCGGACCCCGGGCGTCTCGTCGTACTGGCGCAGCCGGCGGGACAGCTCCTTGAAGTCCACCTGGTGCCCGTCGAACTCCGGTCCGTCCACGCAGGCGAACCTTGTCTGCCCGCCCACCGTCACCCGGCAGCCGCCGCACATGCCCGTGCCGTCCACCATGATGGGGTTCAGGCTGACAATGGTCTTGACTCCGAAGGGACGGGTTACCTCGCTGACGGCCGCCATCAGGGGCACCGGTCCGACGGCGTAGACGGCGTCAATATCATCCCGGGATTGGAGCATATCCTGCAGGACGTCGGTGGGGAAACCGTGGTAGCCGCAGGAGCCATCGTCGGTGGCCAGGCGCAGCTCGTCGCAGAGCGCCTCCATCTCGGGTCGCAGGATGAGCAGGTCTTCGCTGCGGGCGCTGATGATGCCGGTCAGGCGGTCGGCGTGGCGCGTGAGCGCCTCGGCTATGGGCCAGATGAGGGCGATGCCCACGCCGCCCCCGACGGCCACGGCGTGATCGTAATCGTCGAATTCGGTGGGTGTGCCCAGGGGGCCGACCACGTCGGCGATGGCGTCCCCCGCCTCCAGCGCGGCCAGCTTGCGGGTGCTGCCGCCGACGGCCTGGAAAACGATGGTGATCGAGAGCGCCTGCGGGTCGGCCTGCGCGATGGTGAGCGGCAGCCGCTCGCCGTGCTCGTCCGGCCGGATGACGACGAACTGGCCGGGCTGGCGCACGACGGCGATGTGCGGGGCGTGGATGGTCATGCGGTATATCGTCTCGGCCAGCTTCTCTTTGTACAGCACCTCGAACATCATGGCCCCTCTATCTCCTCGTTCAGTCGCCGCCAGGTGGTCTTCGCTTCGGAGCGCAGGCGGCCCGAGAGGGCCAGCGCCATCTGTGCCTCCAGCATGCCGGCGGGCGTGCCCATGTCGAAGTGCGCGCCGTCCATGACCAGCCCGTGGTAGGGCTCGCGGCGGCACAGGGTGTCCTGCGCGGTGGTGAGCTGAAACTCACCGTCGTCGCGGCGGTCGTCCCTGATCATCTCCTCCAGCACGTCCAGCACGCCCGGGGTGAAGACGTGCATGCCGAAGTGGGCCAGGTATCGTCCCTCAGGCAGACCCTCGATGCGGCACTCGCGGCGGGCGGTCTGCGGGTCCGGTTTTTCGATGAATCCCTCGGCGCTGAGCCTGTCGCCGTCCTCCAGGCTGCCGCGCACGACGCCGAAGCGTTCGACGCCGTCGGCGCTCACAGGCAGCAGGGCCGTCACGCTGTCCTCGCCGAACGCCTCGCACAGCCGTTGCGAGCAGCGCTGCCCGCTGTGGCTCACGTAGACGTGGTCTCCGAGCAGGACGAGAAAACGGTCCTTGCCCAGCCACTGGCGCGCGCACCAGACGGCGTGGCCCAGTCCTTGCTGCGTGGGCTGCTCAACGTAGGTGAGGCGGCGGCCGAGGGCCTCAAGCCGCTCTGACCACTCGAAGGCCCAGTCCTTGCCCTCGAAGCGGTGGCGCAGCTCAGCCGGCATGGTGCGGAAGTAGCGCGCGAACTCGTCGGCCGCACCGGGCCGGCAGACGATGCACGCCGCCTCGGCGGCGGCCAGAGCCTCTTCCACGACCATGTGGATGACGGGCTTGGCGTAACCGTCGGCATCCACCAGGGGAAAGAACTCCTTGCGCACGCCGCTGCTGGCCGGGTACTGGCGCGTGCCCAGACCGGCCGCGGGTATAACGGCTTTGCTGATCAGCGACATGGTGACCCAATCCGGGCAGGAAAAGAAACCCATTGTAGCGGAGCCCGCCTGAACCGGCAACCGACTGGCGCATCGGTCCGGGGCCGCCGCGGAGCGGTGTCCACGCTGGCTGAAGCCCCGGCCTCCACCACGGGGCCCCTTGCGGGGCCGAAGGCCGGGCGCTGTCCCCTCGGGTTGGGACTTCGCTGGAACGGCCAACGGCGCAACGGCGCGCGACATCCCGCTGTCCCGCGGACCTGCGGAGAAAACACTTGACTAAAGCCCCATGAACGTTTAGTGTATTCGTCGAGCTCCGGTGATGATCATAGGCCCCTGACCCTTCTTTTGCAGGAGGGGCCGGCCGCCGGCATCCGGACCGTTGCCCCGACCGCCGTGCGGCGAACGGCGGCCACGGCAGTTGCTGGTTGCTTGTTGACGACGTCCGGCCGTCATCCTGGTCGTTGCGCGCGGCCACAATGCCGGCCTCAGTCGGCCCATCCGGGCGTTACTGACCGATTTGGAGGCAAGGGGGGGCCTTCTGCGAAACGAATCCATTTTCTCCTTGACGTGAGGATGGGGCTCCCGGCGGGGTGCTTCGCGGCTTTGACCGGACGGGGGATCAGAAGCCGATGTGGGCCGGCCTCCCTTGTATCTCGCGGCGCCGTCTGCCGGTTGCGGCGGCGGCGCCCGTCGGCTACCATATTTGCCCGGTAAGTGCGGGGCAAGACGACCTTACACGAGGAACCCACACAGTGGCACGCGCAGTGCGCATCAAGACGGGCAACGTCGTGCGATGGCGGGATGAGCTGTGGAAGGTGCTGGAGACACAGCAGACCTCCGTTGGCAAGAAAGGTGCCTACATCCAGATGAAGCTCCAGAACCTGGATGACGGCCATATCGAGACGAACCGCTTCGCCTCCAGCGACGAGGTGGAGAAGGCGTTCCTGGAATCGCGCCGGATGGAGTACCTTTACGAGGACGGCGTCGGCTATGTGTTCATGGACCCCGAGACGGGGGAACAGATTCACATCGGGGGTGACCTGCTGGGCGATGCGACCAGGTACCTGGCCTACAACACCGAGGTTACGGTTCAGTTCTACGAGGACCGTCCCATCAACGTCGACCTGCCCCCCAGCGTGACCCTGGAGGTGACCGGAACCGAGCCTGCCGTGCGAGGCGACACCGCCACTGGCGTCACCAAGCCGGCCGAGGTCGAGACGGGCCTTGTGGTCAAGGTGCCGGGCCACATCAAGACCGGCGAGAAGATACAGGTGGACACCCGGACCGGGGAGTTCCTGGGAAGGGCATGACAGCAGCACAGCACCGTTGACGAGGGAAGCGCGTCCATGGCTTCGGGCGCACCGGCGATGCCCGGTTTCAGCGACGTCTACGGCCGCCTGCAGCAGCGGTTCGCCGCCCAGGCGGGAGAGGGGCGGGCCGTGCCGGCGTACGGCGAAGCCGGCCAGAGCGTGCGGGAGGAGATTGTGCGCTGCATCTGGTTCGGCGGCCACTTCCCGGCCCGGGGCCTGACCACCGATGACGGACGCCGCATCGAGATCATCTCGCCCGGCTGGTGGAACGTCGAGGGCGGGCCGGACTTCGTCCGCGCCGAGTTCGTGCTGGAGGGGGAAGGTCGGGTGGTGGGAGACGTGGAAGTGCACACCCTCGCCTCCGACTGGCGCCGCCACGGCCACCAGCGCCAGCCGGAGTATAACGACGTGGCGCTGCACGTGGTGTTGTGGGAGGACAGGCGCGAGGGGGCCGCCGGGCAGGTGTGCACCGAAGCCGGGCGCCGCCTGCCGCAGCTCACCTTGAGCAACGTGATCGAGGACGACCTGGAGGATCTGGTCGAGGTTATGGGGCCGGAGGAGGAGGCGCCGCCGGCCGGGGAGCCCCCGTTGGACGGTCGTTTCTGCGGGGAGGCGATCAAAGAGGGGACGATATCCGCCGAGTGGCTGGGCCGCCTGCTGGACGCCGCCGGCGACCACCGCATCCTGAGCCGTGCCGCCACCCTGGCCGAGCTCTTCCGCAACCATTCCCGCGAGCAGCTACTCTACGAGAGGATCGCCGAGGCGCTCGGTTTCAAAAGCAACCGCATGCCGTTCATGCAGCTTGCCGGGCTGCTGCCGGTTATGACGCTGCGAGAGCTTGTGCCGCCGGACGAGGACCTGCCGGGCAGGGCGCGCATGCTCGAGGCGGCGTTCCTGGTGGTCGGCGGCTTTCTGCAGGAGTCCGACCCCGGTGGGGAGGACGAGGAGACGGCCCGGTACCGGGAGGTTCTGAGGGCGGCGTGGCGATGTCTGGGTGAGCCGCCCACGCAGGTGCGCCTTACGGCCGAGCACTGGGACTACGCGGGCACGCGGCCGGTCAACTACCCCGCCCGGCGCCTTGCGGCCCTGGCCCTGCTGCTGGCCGGGCACATGCACGAGGGGTTGTTCGCCTGTTTTCTGCGCCTGGTGAACACGGCCCGGCCCGAGGGGCGCGGGCGGCCGGATGTGGCCGTGCGGCGGGCCCTGACGGGCGCCTTCACCGGGCTGCAGCACCCCTACTGGTCGCACCGCTACAAGTTGGGCGGGACGCGCCTGGATGAGCCGAAGGCCCTGGTCGGTCGGCAGCGCGCACAGAGCATCCTGGTGGATGTCCTGCTTCCGATGCTGCTGGCCCACGCCCGGCTGGAGGGCGGCGAGGACCTGATCGGCAAGCTGCACGCCCTCTGGTGCGGCATGCCCCGCCGGACGGGCAACACCGTGACCCGTCGCATGGGGCAGGTCATGTTCGAGGACCGGGTCCGGGCGCGCCAGGTGGTTGACTCGACACGCCGCCAGCAGGGGCTGCACCAGATATACCGCGACTGCTGCCGAGGCGGCAGGGGTTGCGAGAAGTGCATCATCTACCTGGCGCAGGGCGTAGAGCTGCCGACGGGCGACGGGTAGGAAACCTCGGTCAGGGGGCGTCCTTTTCCGGGGCGAATCCGACCGGGCAGGCGGGGCCGACGCGCCCCGCCTGCACACGCCGGTAGACGGCCAGCGTCTCTTGGGTCAGGGCGGCGGGGGTGAAGTGGCGCCGCGCGCGCTCCAGCCCCCGGCGGGCCAGGCGCCGGGCCTTCTCGGGGTCGGCGGCCAGCTCCAGGATGCCCCGGGCGAGCGCGTGGGGGCTCCCTGTGGGTACTACCAGGCCGGTGCGGTCCGGCAGGACGGCCTCCCGTACCCCGCCGGCGTCCGTGGCCACGATGGGGCAGCCAGAGGCGGCGACCTCGAGCAGCGTGCTGCACAGGCCCTCCTCCGAACTACTCAGGGCGAAGATGTCGAACAAACGGATGAGTTCCGGCACGTCGCTGCGGAAGCCGGTCATGACCAGCCGATCGTCCATGTGCATACTGCGGGCCTTCTCGCGGATGAAGTGCTCCAGCGGGCCGGCCCCGACGATGACGAGCCAGGTGTTGTGAATCTCGTCCCGAACGACACGGCAAGCCTCCAGCAGGGTGCGGTGGTCCTTGTGGCCGACCAGCGCGCCGATGTTGCCCACCACGAAAGCGTCCAGCGGCAGCCCCAGCTCCTTCCTGAGGGTCGGAGACGGCGGCACGTCGCGGAAACGTTCCGGGTCCGTCACGCTGCGCACCACGAAGATGCGCCATTCCGGTATGCCGGCCTCCAGCAGCGTCTCCTTGACGCGGTTGCTGATGGCGACATAGGCGTCCACCCCGTAGCGGTACTTGAGCCGACCCAAGCCGAACAGGCCGCGCCCCACGGGGTATTCGATGCGCCGATGGGCGACGACTGCGGCGCCGCAGAGGCGGGCGGCTATCTGGACGAGGCTCTGGGCGTGCGCGGTGTGCGCGTGGAGGACGTTGAAGCGCCCCCGTTGTGCCGTGCGCCCGATCCGCCACGCGGCGGTCAGGTCCACCTCGCCTCTCATCGGCACTTCATGCACAGCGACACCCGCGGCGCGGAACCGCGCCACCGCCGGGGCGCCCGGCTGCAGAACGGCGGCCGAGGGGACCGAGCGCTCCTGCAGCCCCGTGGCCAGGTAGAGCATCTGCTGTTCGCCCCCGCGCCATGTGCGCTGTTCGTCCACGTGGAGGATGCGGAGCTGTTGCGGCCGTCTCGGCACGGTGCGTCTCTCAATAGCGGAAGTGGCGAACGCCCGTGTGCACCATGGCGATGCCGGCCTGGTCGGCGGCGCGGGTGACCTCGTCGTCGTTGTCCGAACCGCCGGGCTGGATTATGCAGGCCACGCCGGCCCCGGCGGCCAGGTTGATAGGGGCGGCGGAGTGGAAGCAGCCTTCACTGGCCAGCGCGGCGCCGCGGGCCGCGGCGCCTGCCCGGCTCAACGCCAGTCGTGTGGCCTCCAGCCGACTGCACTGCCCTGCGCTGATGCCCAGCAGGGTCTGTCCCGCTGCCAGTACGACGGCGTCGGAGCGCGCGTGTCTGCAGCAGAGCCATGCGAAGAGGGCGTCCTCCGTCTGGTTGTCGCTCGGTCGCTTGCGGGTCACAGTGGTCAGGGCCTCGGCGCTGCACCTGGATAGGTTCCTATCCTGCACGAGCATGCCGCCACGGACCCAGCGCATGTCGGGGGCGCGTTCGTCCACAAGAGCCCAGTCCAAAGGACGGGTGCGCATGAGGCGCAGCCCCCCGGCGTCGCAGCCTTTGCGGCAGAACACCCGCAGTGCCTCTTCAGCGAAGTCGGGGGCCGCCAGGGTCGCGACCAGGCCACACGGGCTCGGGCGGTGCTGTTGCTCGGGGGCGGGTTCGGTCAGATGGCGGGCGGCGTGTTCGTCCAACGGCCGGTTCAGCACCACCGTGCAGCCAGCCGCGCCGGGGGGAGCATGCTCCCACGCCTTGCGGAACGCCCTGCCGGGGCAGTCCCCGACCGCAGCGCCGCAGAGGCTGGTGTTCCTCACGATGACAGCGGCCGGTCTGTCGAACTCCCGGGCCAGAGCGATGGCCATGTCGAGGTCCAGGACGTTGTTGAAGGACATCTCCGGCCCGTCGATCTGCTCGGCGTTGGCGACGCAGGCCTCCTCGACCTCGCGCTCCGCGTAGAGGGCGGCGCTCTGGTGGGGATTCTCGCCGTGACGCAGGTCCTGTCGCTTGATGTACTCCAGGGTCAGTCGGGCCCGCGCCGTGCCTTCCTCCCCGTGGATGCCGGCCAGGTAGTCGGCGATGGCCGTGTCGTAGTGTGCCGTGTGACGGAATGCATCCACGGCGAGTTGAAAGTGCGTTTCTTCCGAAAGCGTGCCGTCGCTGCGTTCCAGTTCCTCGGCGATTTCGGGGTAAGTGGCGGGGTTTGTCAGCACGGCGACGTGGGTGTAGTTCTTGGCCGCCGAGCGCAGCAGCGTCGGGCCGCTGATGTCTATGTTCTCGATGGCGCGTATCATCTCGACGCCGGGCTCGGAGATGACGTCCACGAAAGGGAAGAGGTTGGCCACCACCATGTCAATGGTGCGGATGCCGAGTTCCTGCAACCTGCGCAGGTCTTCCTCGCGCTCGCGGGGGACCAGCAGGCCGCCGTGGACCTTGGGGTGTAGTGTGCGCAGACCGCCGCCCAGTATCTCCGGGAAGCCCGTGTATTCGGTGACGTCAAGGGCCTCCACACCGCTTTCCCGCAGCAGCCGGGCGGTGCCGCCGGTGGCCAGTATCTCGATGCCGAGGTCGACCAGCCGGGCGGCGAACTCGGCGGCCCCGGTCTTGTCGGAAACGCTGATGAGTGCCGTCCTGACATTTGCCACTATCACGCACCTCCATCTGGCGGCCCTCGGAGCGGGCCGGCCGTCTCATCCATTCTGTCAAAGGGCTGTTACGAAGCGGGAAGGAAGGGGTTGAGGCGGCGCTCCTCCTCCACGGTCGTCTCCTCCCCGTGGCCGGGCCACAACACGGTTTCCGGCGGCAGCGTGAAGACGCGGTTGCGGATCGAGTCGAGCAGCGTCTGCCGGTCGCCCCCCGGCAGGTCTATGCGTCCCACGCCCCTCCGGAACATCAGGTCGCCGCAGAAAAGGAGCGGCGGGTCCTGGGCCCTGGCCAGCAGGCTGATGGCTCCCGGGCTGTGGCCCGGCGTCAGGAGCACTTCCAGTTCGCTCGCGCCGAAGCGCAGCACATCGCCGTCCTGAAGTCTGCGGTCGGCCGGGGGACTGTCGGGCGCCATGCCGAAGGCGGGCCCCAGGTTGGCCACGGGGTCCCGCAGGCGGTCCGCCTCGAGGGCTCCGATGCACAGCTCGGCCCGGGGGAAGGCCTCTTTCAAGGCGCGGTTGCCGGCGATGTGGTCGGCGTGAGCGTGAGTGTTGACCAGGTAGAGGGGATTGATCCGTTCCTCCCGGCAACGGCTGACGATGCGCGGCGCATCGCCGCCGGGGTCCACCACGAGGCCGTCTTGCCCCTCGGCGTCGCGCAACAGGTAGGTGTTAGTGCCCAGTGTGCCGACCTGGAGGCGGAAGATTTTCAAGTTTCCCGCTCCGGACCGCAGAACTCGGTGACGACCCGCTCGACATCGCAGGGTCTGCGTTCTCCGCCGGCTGCGGAAGGCATGCCGAGCACTTCCAGTTCCTGTTCCGGGTCCTCCTCGGGGTCGCTGGCGTGGGCCCGGTTTTGCAGGACGTTCTGGCCGTAGACCTCGCGCAGCTGTTTGAGGCGGCGGCGAATAGCCGCCAGGGCGTCGTGCCCCGAGTAAAGCAGCGCCATGCACTGGGTCTCCTCGCCGGGTTCGATAGGTTCACCGGTCTGGGGGTCCTTGCCGGTCATGTAGCGGATCAACTCGTCGAACTCGGCGCGCGCGTTCAGGTCCTTCAGGTCTTCGGCCAACTCGTCGTAGACAGAGTCGGGCGGCTGCAGGTCGGTCAGCCTTTCGGCCAGCTCCTCGTAGATGCGGCTCACGACGTGGGATTTGGCCTCACCGGGGCCCGGTTTGGCGCAAAAGAGTCCCTCCGCCCTGTGCGCGGCCCCGAGGGCGTGGCGGGGGTCAAACGCCGTGGTGGGCGCGGCCCCCATTCGATCGACGGCCTGCTGGGCGATGAGCCGGGCCCGCTCGACCACGAGCCTCGCCCGGTCCGCCACCATCCCTTTGAGCTGGCGGCGGAACTGGGGCAGCTTGAGGCTGTAGAACTGTTTGGCGCGGTCCACATCCAGCTCCAGCACCTTCATCGCCGTGATGTAGAGCCCGGCGCGGGCGAAAAAGTCTATCAGGTTGCCTGGCAAGGGGTTGCGGTGGTGAAAGCTCTCGGGTTTGAGGATGACCATCGAGGTCTCGATGGCGTCGGGGTCCACCCCCCTGACCGCGTTCAGCACGAAGCCCCCGTCTGTGTAGGCATATTTGCGAAACAGTTTCAGGTGGGTTTCGTTAATGCAGGCGCTGACGCCGCTGAGCACGGCCGGCTCGAAAAACTCATTCAGCGGCTCGGGCTCCTCGACAGTCTTGAGCGCCTCGTAGCTCTCCAGCAGGCGCAGCCGGGCCTGGTAGTCGGGGTGGTCGGCGATGTCCGCGCGGCTTTCGCGGAAGAAGTCCCCATAGGTTCCTCGAATGTTGTCGCCGCGCACGTTCTGGCTCAGGTGGCCGACGGCCTCGGCGATCTCCTGCCGGGCGTTCGGGCCACTGAAGACCAGGACCGCCAGACGGTTGGATACCCCCCGCACGTTGGGCTGGCCGAAGTTCTCGATGATGTAGTCTATGAGCAGCTTCTGGTAGGGAAGGGGAACGTCCCGTTCGTCGGGGTCGTAGATCGCGTCGCAGTACTCCTTGATAAAGCGGCTGCCGGGGCGGGGAGCGTACATGCGCGCCGCCACCAGGCGGACGTTAGCCCACAGCAGGCGGGCCAGGATGCCCCCCGTGCGGCTCTTGTGCAGGCTGTAGGGCGTCACAAGAGCATAAGCGAGTTCTTCGGAATTGGGCATCTCTGAGGTTCCCGGACAGCAGATAGGGGTTTGGGGACCGACTGCGCAATATACCAGAGCGCCCCCGCGCACGCAAGCAGGCGAACGGCGGCTGCCGTCTGCAGCCTGCTTGCATGAATCAGAGGAGCCCTTCCGAGTTCACCGTACGGCGCAACGAGGCCTGCCCTCCAACCGTCTGGAGGGGGTCTCCGACCCGAAATCGGGTGTCCTCTCGCCCGTGCCGCACAGCCCTGCAAGCGGCGGTATCATCCTTACCGGACTCCGTTGCTTTCCGGCACAAGACCGAGTGTCAGGCACCTGGGGTAGAACGCATATGCTCGCAGAGCCATGCTTGAGGCGCACGAGCTTCGACCGCTCAGTCAAAGCGGCCTCAGATATGACATTCTCACGTCGTTCTGCCCTGCCGCAAGCAGATGTTCGCCGGGGAGGGGCATCTCCTGGCAGGCAGACTCTTTGCTTGCGCCACTTGCGTTTTGGTATACTTTCCCAGACCTGCCGGCACCGGAGAGAACCCCATGGAACGCATGTACCCCCTCGTCAACGGTAAGCTTGCGCGTTTCCTCCACGGCGGAGACTATAATCCCGAGCAGTGGCCGGAGGAGATCCGCGCCGAAGACATGCGCCTGATGAAGGCCGCTAATGTCAACGTCGCCACGGTCGGCGTGTTTAGCTGGGTCAGCCTGCAGCCCGGGCCGGACGAGTTCGCCTTCGACTGGATGGACCGGGTCATGGACGGCCTGGCCGAGGAGGGTCTGCACGCGGTGCTGGCCACGCCCACCGCGGCGCACCCCGCCTGGCTCTCGCAGGAGCACCCGGAGGTGCTGCGGGCCGGGCCCGACGGGCGCCGCCGCCGGCACGGCGCGCGCGTCAACTACTGCCCCAACTCCGTCGTCTACCGCGAGGCGTGCACTGAGATAGACCGCCGCCTGGCCGAACGCTACAAGGACCATCCCGCCCTGTTGCTCTGGCACGTCTCGAACGAGTTCAGCGCCGGATGCTGGTGCGAGACCTGCGCAGGGGCGTTCCGCGAGTGGCTCAAGGAGAAGTACGGTTCCCTGGCCGAACTGAATGAGAAGTGGTACACCGCCTTCTGGGGCCACACTTACACTGACTGGCAGCAGGTGGAGCCGCCCTACGAACACGGCGAACGCAGCATCACCGCCCTGACCGTTGACTATCGCCGCTTCTGCAGCGACTCCGTGCTGGGCTGCTTCCTGAACGAGACGACCGTCCTGCGCGAGGTCACGCCTGAGGTGCCAATAACGACGAACCTGATGGGCACCCACCGGTCCCTCGACTATGAGAAGTGGGCGCCGCACATGGACGTCATCTCCTGGGACTGCTACCCCGGCCTGCGCGACGACATAGCGCAGACCGCCTTCCGGCACGACCTGATGTGTGGGCTGAAGCAGGGCAGGCCCTTCCTGCTGATGGAGCAGACGCCCAGCACCCAGAACTGGCAGGCCGTCAACGCGTTGAAGCGCCCCGGCCAGATGCGGTTGTGGAGCTACCTGGCCGTGGCTCACGGGGCGGACTCGGTGATGTACTTCCAGTGGCGGCGCGGCCGCGGCGGCCATGAGAAGCTCCACGGCGCCGTGGTGGAGCACGCCGCCAGCGAGGACGCCCGCGTCTTCCGGGAGGTCTCCGAACTCGGTGAGGAACTGGCCCACCTCGAGGACCACCTCCTCGGCGCCGGCGTTGAGGCGGACATAGCCCTCATCTTCGACTGGGAGAACTGGTGGACCCTGGACGCCACCAGCGGACCGGTGCGCGACAAGAAATATGTCGAAACCGTCTTCGCCCACTACCGCGCCCTTTGGCGGCGCAACGTCCCCGTGCACGTGGTGGGCACCGACGCCGACCTGTCGGGCTACTCGGTGGTCATCGCCCCGATGCTCTACAGCGTGAGCCGAGAGTGGGCGCAGAAGGTCGGCGAGTTCGTCCGGGGCGGCGGGCGCCTGGTCGCCGGCTGCCTGACGGGCTGGGTTGACGAGTACGACCTGGCCTACCTGAACGGCTACCCCGGCCCCCTGCGCGAGACCCTGGGGGTGTGGGTCGAGGAGGTGGACGCGCTGTTCGAGGACCAGCAGAACCGCATCCTGATGAAGCACCCCTTCGGCCCGTGCCGGGGCGACTACCTGTGCGGGAGGCTGTGCGAGATCGTGCACGCGGAATCGGCGACGGTCCTGGCCACCTACGGCCAGGAGTTCTACGCCGGCTGGCCCGTGGTGACCGAGAACAAGCACGGCGAGGGGTTCGCCTACTACATCGGAACGGTGCCGGAGGTGGAGTTCCTGGAGCATTTGTATCGCACAATCTGCGCGGATTGTGGCATCGCTCCCGTTCTGGAGAGCCCCGAGGGAATCGAGGTGCGCCGGAGGTCCCAGAAGAACATGAGCTTCACCTTCATCCTGAACCACAACGACGATGTCTCGTTCGTGGACCTGGGCGAGACCGAGTACCGCGACCTGCTGACGGGGCAGGTGCTGTCCGGCAACATCCCTCTTCGCGGCTTCGCCGTGCGCATCCTGGTCGAGAGTGACCTCTGGGAGGAGCCGGAGGAAGAACCGGACAGTGAGGAGCCGGAATCGGGCGAAGGGCAACAGGGATGAGGATAAAGTGGACTGCGGCAGCCGTCCCTCGTCAGGTGGCGTCGTCTTCATCCTGAGCTTCGCGTTTGCGGCGGGCGCGCAGGCGGCGGACGGCTTCGGCCGCCAGGTCGTGCCGGTCCACCAGGGGAGTGGTTTCCGGCATCTCCGCTCGGCGCCGCATTGCGGAGTCCGGCCTCGGCAGGGTCTGCTCCGGCTCGGGTTCCGGGACGGCGGCGCGCTCAACGGGGTCGTACGGTCCTCGTTCTTCGGGTGTGCGCATCTTTTCTAGCCGTCGGCGGATCCCCCGCTCGAGTTGGAGGGGCAGGCGCCGGGTCGGCTCTGCCGCCCCCGCCGGGGCGTCCGAGGGCAGGTCGCGGCGGGGGGCGCGGACGGCCTCCTGCCTCCTGCGCTGCAGCAGTTCGCGCCGTCCGGCCAGCATGTCCGCCGTTTTCTGCCGGCCGAAGACCTCGGCCAGAAGGTCCTCAATCGGCTCGTCGTGCATTAGGCAGGCCAGCAGCAGGCGCACCTCGGCACGGTCGGGGATGAAGTCCGCCTCCAGTTCCGGGTTGTTAACCATGAAGGGACGCGGCGGGTCCCCCACGCACAGGGGACAGCCGGCCTCGCAGCGGCACTCGGCCATGTTGCGGGCGGCGGCTGCCATCACCTCCTGAAGGGCCTCGAGCAACCGCTCGGTGAAACCGAGCCCTCGCGGGTAGCGCTCATAAAAGTAAAGGGCCTCCCACGGGAAGTTCGTCTGGCCCGCCCAGGGCCGCAGGTCCAGTACGTCGCAGGTCATGAACAGCGGCAGCACGATGCGCAGGGCGTTGCCCAGTCCGTAGTATTCCGGGCTGAGCCCGAGGGCCGAAAGCTCCGCCTCCCGCTCCGGGCTCAGGCACAGCCACAGGCCCATGGTCTGGTGAGTGACGGGGGGTATCTCCAGGGGCACGCTACGGATAAGCTCATTGGAGCCGAAGCGTCGCTCCTCGTAGCCCGTGGTGATGCAGCCGGCGGTGACTTCCCCGAAGAATGCCGTTCCCCCCCGCAGCCCACGCTGACGCAGACACTCCTCCACGCTCTGCACGAAACAGTGCCCCAGAGGGTTGGTATAGTAGTCAACCTCGACCGGCACGACGCGCGCCAGGCGGCCTTCCCGGTCGAAGTCCCGCACACGATATCGGTGCTCCCCGTGCAGGTAGATGGCCTGCGGGTGGACAACCGAATGGGCGCCCATCCAGTCCACCTCCGCTATGACCTGACCGTTAGTGCCATCCTGCACAACGACGTTCCGGTCGAATCTGCCCCTCAACGGCATCTCGCGGGCGGGACGATCGGAGGCGGCGTGATACCACGCCCCATCCCTGGCGAACAGCTTGCGTCGGTCCACCAGCATATCGAGCACGTCGGCCGCGTTCTCGCCGAGTTCCCCGGCTTCCTCGAGGTCGAGGGGAAGTTCGTGCGCTGCGCAGCGCAGGTGCCCGGCCAGCACATGCGGGTTGCCGCGCTCCACGACGCCGGCCTCCGCGGGCCGCTGGAACACATACTCGGGATGACGCAGCAGAAAAGCGTTGACGGGATCGTGCAGGGCCACGAAAAGCGCCAGGGAGGGCCGGCGGCGCCGTCCGGCCCGCGCGGCCTGCTGGAAGAATGAGGCCCGCGAGCCCGGCCAGCCGCAGGAGATGACAGCGTCCAGATGGGGCAGGTCGAGCCCCAGCTCCAGCACATTCGTCGTGGCCACCCCGAGAGCGTCGCCGGAACGCATGCGGTCCTCCAGAGCGCGCCTCTCCTCGGGCGGGTAACCGCCGCGATACACGATGATGCCCTCAGCCGGGCCGCCGGTCTCTTCCAGGTGTCGGCGGGCATACTGCGCTATGAGCTCGGCCGCTACGCGGGCGCGACTGAAGGCTATTGCCCCGTGGCCCCGTCGCACCAGCTCCGCCATCAAGTGGCCGGTTTCTACGGTGGGCGCGGCCACGTGCGGCCGCCAGAAGACATGCGTGCGGGGGGCGCCGGGGCCGTCTCCGGCCTCGATGACCCGGG
>PUMJ01000280.1 GCA_003551305.1 Candidatus Brocadiaceae bacterium | reverse complement strand
TGACTAACAGAGCCTTGGAACACGACTCAAACTGCTCCGCACGGCCCAAAAGCCATGCCGCCCACAGGGCGCGAAGGGAGCGCGTCCTTCACTGGTAAGCATACCACTATTCGGCGGCTCGCACAAATGCGGAACTCGCCTTCCCTGCACCTGGCCAACCGATATTCTGTTCGCTGCGGTCTGCCCCCTCTTTCACCGCCTCTGGCGAAGATGGCGGCCAACTCGCGTAGCCGTTCCTCGGGGGCCAACTTGTCCGGATCGACACAGGCTTGCCCTGAGCTTGTCGAAGGGGCAGGCACGCGCGGTCCTCCCGTCGGCAGCAGTAGAGCCCTGCCCGGCGTCTCCACCGGGCAGGCGTTAACCAGGCTTCTACTGATTACATACGGAAGGAAGCCGCGAAGTGTGACATCGGAGGTATGGGAGTAACGACAGACGAGCTGAATGCGGAGAGCGCTAGCGGTGAGCAGTCAACGCGAAGCCCGGCCTTGGGCCGTGAGACACGGGAAGCCGAACAGACTCCCACTCGTGTAGCGCCCCATGCTCCAGAGGAAAACACTAGCGGCGTCCGACTCAGAGAAGGGACTTGTGTAAGCGAGCTCAGCACGCTATGTTCAGATTGCTGCATCGGCGAAAGGAAAGTGACTATGCGCGGCGGTGCGCTGACAACGAGGGGCATATCCTATCAAGCCCTAGCGATCGTTCGAGAAATGTTGAACGTTCTCGCTGGCAGGGCCAGCTACGTCCGACCCCATCCTCCCGAGCTTGCCAACCTGCCCTACGAACGCGAGAGCGCAGCCGACAAGACTGGCTTGACTCCTGTGGCCGTTGAAGATTTCACAGTGGATCGTGAGGGGCTGCCAAAGTTCTATGAAGCCAAAAGCAACGCTCCCGGGGATGGCACATGGACGGTGCGGAGACTGCATAGTGAAGGTGTTTTACAGGCGTTCCAAGCACAGGTCGAAGCAGAACCTACAGCCGAGTGCTATCTCGTGACGCCCAACCCTTGTCCGTTACTCGGGCGTGTAGCCGAGGACGCGAGAGATCGTGCCGATCGCCGAGAATTCCTAGCCAACTTGGCTCGCCGAAGGCGAGACGAATTCAGGCGGATGTGCGAACTGCTGGACATTGGTCATGGGCAAGGCTACACCCTCCTCAAGGCGTGCCACGTCGATCAGGTATCGGCCGAGAGCCTCAGGAGCCACGTCCAGACCCTTCTTAGCGGCATGCTCACGCGCCCAGAGGCCGCTGAAGATGTGCTCTTCTCGCTGGCTATAGAAGCCATGGAACGAGGCAGGATGGTCGACGACGCGTGGCTGAAGGCGAGGCTCGCACGAACCGGTGTCTACGACCGGCCAACCGTATCGCCACAGGACCTAGTTGCGGCTCTGTCCGATGCAAGCGCAATCCTTCGTACAACAAGACGGCAGATAGCGGGGGTGCATATCGAGCAGCCAGCAGTTCAGCGGATGCTGGACTGGCTTGAGAGCGAGCAAATTGAACAGCCCAGCTGCGGCGTTCTCCTGGACGACGCAGGGACGGGGAAGACCGTGGCCTTGAGCTCGCTACTGGTAGAACTTGAGGAAAGGGGTTGGGCTGTTCTTGGCATCGAAGCTGATACGCTAGGACCCTATAATAGCATTGCCGAGCTATCTGACCTACTCGCGCTACCCGTCTCTGTGCTAGCCACCGTTTCACTGCTAGCCGGTGAGGGGCACCGAGTTGCCGTTCTGATTGACCAGGTTGACGCGCTCTCGACAGCGTCGGCACGGGATTCCGCTGCGATCACCGTTCTTCTCGATCTTGTTGCCCGCCTCACGCAAATCCCAGGGGCTATGGCAGTGCTCTCCTGCCGCTCGTTCGATTGGCGGTACGATAGCAGCGTACGACAGCTGCAGGACCGCGTCTCAAAAGAGTTTGAGCTTACCCCTCTAAGTGAAACAGATGTTGAGACCATCCTCGCTGCAAAAGGGATCGGGAGGTCCGACTTACATCCGGTGACTTTCGATATCCTGCAGGTACCGCAGCATCTGGACGGCTTCGTCCGTCTGGTCGACGTGAACCGAGACGCCGATCCCCGATGGTCTCCGAACGCTTCACAGGTTTACACTCTGCAGTCGCTGTACGAAGATCTATGGGCCGCGACCCGGCGCAAGGCAAGGTCTTCGGATATCGATGCCGACGCACTTGCTTCCACCGTACACCGCCTCGCGGACTACATGCAGAATCGCCAGCTCCTCGTCGTGCCAGAAGCAGGTGTGGCAGCTCCCCAGAACGCCGTAGATTGGCTCGTTAGCGAGGGTCTCTTGCTTCGGCAGCAGCGCTCTCTGCGCTTCTTCCATCAAACATTCTTTGACTTCATAGCCGCACGCGCCTTTGTTGAACGGGGGCGGTCGCTGACACGAGATCTCCTGTCCTCAGACCAGGGGCTTTTCCATCGGCCTCTTGTGAAGCAAGTCCTTCAGTACCTCCGCGATGCCGACAGAGGCGCATTTCACCGTGAAATGCAGAACATGTTGGGCGACGAGGCTATTAGGCGACATCTGAAGAATCTGAGCTATCAGTGGCTCGGGCAGTTGCCGGATGTTGATGGGCGAGATCTGGCGTATTTTGAGCCCCTGCTCTCGGACCAGGACAATGTGAGCCGGGGACTGCGCTATATGATAGGCAATCCTGCTTGGTTCGCACTCTTGACGCAGGAGCGCGTGCGCGAGTGGTTTGGGGCTTCTACGGACGCCACGGCACATGCAATCACTCGGTACATGGCGTCGATCATCACTGCTCGACAGGTGGACTTGCTGCCTGTCCTTGAACCTTATCTGGGTCGAGGGGCGCACTACAATCAGCGGATCGCCTTCTGCCTTCACGGCATTAAGGGCCATTGGGCAGCTGAATCGACTGAGTTCCTGTCTAGGTTGATCTGCGATTCGAACACGGATCTTCGGAAACCGAGGGGCTGGTGGGCTTCAGCCCTCTGCAACCTCGCTGAAGATCAACCTGAAGAAGCGTGCCGGCCTCTTGGGGACATATTGTCCCGCCTTTCCGGAGAAGCGGAGCTTCCTGCGGTAGCCACAGGCCAAGGCGCCACTGGCGCTTGTGATGAGATCAGAAATCGCCTCCCGCAAGCGCAAAGGTTCTGGCGAGCTGCAGAAACCATTGCCAGCGAGGCGCCCGAAGCTCTTCTCGATGTCATCCTTGAGCCGATTCTTGCGGCGATGGATGCCTCCTGCACAGACGCCTCCCCCAACCAATTCCGGCAGAGATGGCTTTGGGCGCAATCGGACAATCCACACAATGCCACAGGACCCGCGGCGAAGCTGCTGGCTGACACCGTTTTCAGCTTAGCGGATAGGCATTGGGAAGCGTTTGCGGAGGCTCTACCCCGCCTCACAGCGAATGATCTGCACCCGGTGCAATCCACTATTGCGGATGCCCTCTCGCGTCACCCGGAGCATGCCGCCAATCACGCGGCGCAGTTCTTGTTGGGAGACGCCAGACGGTTCCGGTTAGGCACCGGTGACAGTAGACTGTGGTGGAGTCGTCGTCTGATAGCGGAATGCTCGCCTTTCTGGTCGGAAGAACAGAGCCGCCAAGTCGAGGAAGCGGTTCGCAATCTGTGGCAACCCCAGCCAAAGGACCTATCTGACCTGAGATGGCGGGGCGTGGAGCGCTTGGAGCTGTTGATGGCCTTTGACCGAAGCAAGCTCTCGGAAGAAGGGCTCCAGTACCTTGAAGAACTGCGGCGTAAGTTCCCAGATTTCACGCCTCCCCAAGCTGGCAGATTCCGAGGAGGCGTGGTTGGCCCGCCTATCCCGCGAGAAGCGCTGGCGAAGATGGATGACAGGGGTTGGCTCGGGGCGATGAAGGCCTACGAGGGTGAAAGTCAGCCTAACCGCGCCAACCGTCCTACGGAGTTGGCAGGCGGCCGTCATCAGCTTTCCCAGGCATTGACAAGCCGCTCAAAGGAAGAGCCCGAACGGTTCTACCGGTTGGCGATGGAGGAGATGGACAGCTCTTACCATGCCGACTACGTCGGAGCAATTGTGCGAGGGATCGCCGAAGCGGGGGCCCCTGTTGGCTGGTTGCAAGACTTGGTCCTCAGATTCCAGACACTTCTTGAACCTGCCAACGTCAGGGATGTAACGCACGCTGTGGGCCAGTATCCTCCAGAACCCGTACCCGAGGAACTTGAGGCTCTGCTGCGCGAATGGGCACTGGATGCTCGAGACCCATCCGTTCCCGCAGGGGGGAGCTATGAGCCAGGCTTTCAGGGGGAGCTCCTCACGGACGGGATCAACACGGACCGGGGCAGCGCGCTATGGTCACTGGCCAAGATTTACTCGCGGCAGGAGCCCCCAAGAAGGGCGGATATCCTCGACATGGCAGAGGCTGTTGTTGGCGATCCGTGCCCCTCCGTTAGGGCGGTCTGCATGCGTTTCCTACAATACGCCATCCCTGCCGCTCCTGGACGTGCATGCGAGATCTTCCGTTCGTTGCTCGGGACTGACCAGCAAGCACTATTGCGCACGCGCGCAAGCGGTGAGTTCATCTATCATGCGATGCCCAGATGTGAGGATGACTTCCTCGACGTACTTCAGACTATGATCGAAGACACCGAATCGGGAGAGACGCGCCAGCGAGGTGCGAACCTAGCTTGCTTGGCTGCCTTCCAGAACCCGGGGGCAGAGGGGCTTCGTGATGAGTGCCTCACTGGAGACGCAGAACAGAGGACTGGAGCCGCTGAAGTGTACTCAGCAAATGTGGACCACCACGAGTTAGGAGAAGAGTGTTGGCGCAGATTACGTCCACTGTGGAAGGACGACTCAGAGGATGTGAGGGAGGCCGCGTGCGGCTTCCTTAACCGGCTGGATGCAGGCTCCCTGCATGCGAAGCAAGCGCTGATCCGTGAATGGATGGCGTCCGCAGCCTTCCCAGCCGGCGCGGAGAGCATGGCCGAGAAGATGCGTGAGAGCCCGACAGCTAATGTGCAACTGACCTTGGACTTCGGCGCCAAGACGGTGCAGCAGTTTGGCGACGCGATGGCGGATATTAGGCTACGGGAAGCCGTGTTGCCGTATCATCTGCTCCCCGCACTCCTTTCGCTATACCATGCGAGCCCAGAGGCAGGTATCCGCTCCCGCTGCATGGACCTATTCGAGGACTTAGAAGAAATGGGCTGCTCTGGGATTGATGAGGTCTATGAGCACGCCGATAGGCTCTGACCTGCAAACGCGCTGCCCGCGGTCGTGCGTTTCTAGGGGCCCCAGCAGCTGCTGGCATGGGGATGCTCGAGCTCAGCGTGCCCGCACCTGCATACTGAGCTTGGTTACCCGTAGTGCGCACAATTACCCGTCACCTTTGAGGGTGGGTCACGGAGGGGGACTCCCCGACGGAGCCCTACCCCGGTTCTGTTGTGTTCGGGGTGCGGGCGCAAAAAATGCTCCGTTAACCAGTTGTCGTAAGTCGAGGTGAGAGTCTGAGAGTTCTGGGCGGTTTCGGCGGCACCGGGAGGCCCTTTTCACTTTCCTGTATGAGCCGGAGGTTCCGCCGACCAACAACCTGTCCGAGCGTAAACTGCGCCCTGCGGTGATAGCGCGTAAGCTCTCCCGCGGCAACAAGACAGCGCGAGGGCGGCAGGCCTGGCAGGTGCTGGCCAGCATAGCGGCCACATGCCGCCAGCGGGGCAGGTCCTTCATCGACCAGGTGGCCAACTCCATGCCGCTGAGAGCATCCCCACCCCGCCTCAAAGCCGCATCGTGCTTTACAGGTCCTTGCCGGCAGGGCGGCGGCTTTGCCCGCCTTTGTTTCTTCGCGGAGGGCGGTGCCACGCTCCAGAGAGCCGGCGCTCCGGTGCGGGCGGAAAACTATGGCGCCCCCACGGAGCCCTACAGGGAACGTCCTGCCGCCCCAACGGGGTGCCGCCCTGAAGGGGCGCCGCCCTGTCAGGGCGCCCCATACCAGCCCGGGGCGAAGCCCTGGGTACCGAGAGGCCTTCCCCGAAATCAGCGCCCTGAAGGGGCGCTACAGGGGACGCGGTGCCGAGCCCTGCAGGGGGGCCGTTCGTGTTCTGTTCTCTGTCCTCGTTGTGGCGCCCTTGCAGGGCGCGGTCTTGTTGCGGGGTGCCGGTTTCCCGGGGTGCCGGCCGGCACCCCGGGCTTCATATGTGGCGCTGCTTCGCAGTGCTCGTGGGGAGGCCCGGCAGGGCCGAATCAGACATGGCCCGGGGTGAAG
>PUMJ01000261.1 GCA_003551305.1 Candidatus Brocadiaceae bacterium | reverse complement strand
CTGCTTGACGATGGAATAGCAGAGTTCGACGCATTCGGCGCAGATGAAAGTATTGCGCCCGCCCTGGATGATCTTCTCGACCGAGTCGTAACTCTTGCCGCAGAAGGAACAGGCTTCGTTGTGGTAGTCGTCGTGGTCTTTCACTATGTGGTGCCTCGGCTATTGGCGCGTCGAGGCCGCCCCGTCAAGCCCGCGGCGGCGCAGACAACACATCGTCCACCAGGCCATAATCCTTGGCCTCCTGGGCAGACATGTAGAACTCGCGGTCAGCGTCCTTCTCGATCCGCTCCAGGGGCTGACCGGTGTGCTCAGCCAGAATCTCGTTTATCCACTTCTTCAGCTTCACCATCTCCTCGGCGTGGATGCTGATGTCGGCGGCGGTGCCCTCCATGTCGCCCCACGGCTGGTGCAGCATGACACGGGAGTGAGGCAACGCAAATCGCTTGCCGCTTGCGCCCCCGGTCAGCAGAACGGCCGCCATGCTGAACGCCTGGCCCACCACGTACGTGCTCACGTCGCACTGTACGAGTTGCATCGTGTCGTAGATGGCCAGCCCGCTGGTTATCGAGCCGCCGTAGGAGTGGATGTAGAGGTGGATGTCCTGGTTCTTGTTCTCACTTTGCAAAAACAGCATCTGCGCCACCGTCAGGTTGGCGACCACGTCGTTGACGACGCTTCCGATGAAGACGATGCGGTCCTCCAGCAGGCGGGAGAATATGTCGTAACCCCTCTCGCCGTAGGTTGTCTTCTTGGTGACGGTCGGCACGATGGTGCTGCCGTGTGCCCCGCCGGCGGCCAGCGCCTCCAGCAGGGCTTCGCTCTCAGAGCCGTTTTTCATCATCGGTCGGGGCACTCCCTGCCCGGTCTTTTCGCTCACTCGCCCGGAGCCTGCTCGGCCGCAGCGGGTTCGTCCCCACCGTAGCGGGCGTTGAATTCCTCCGGTGTCAACTCTTTAATCTCGGCGTTTTCCTTGAGGAATGCAAGAGTCTTGCTCTCCCTCATGTCCGTGCGCAGGCTGCGCAACATGCCGCCTTCTTCCAGGTACGCACGGGCTTTCTCGGGCCTCCAGCCCTGCTGAGCGGCAAATGCGCGCACCTGCTCCTCCACCTCCGACTCGGTGACAAGGATGCGCTCTTGCTCCGCGATTTCCCGCAGCAGAAAAGAGCTGCGCAGGGAGAACTCGACCGCTTCGCGGCGCATGTCGGCCTCCTCGGCGGCGCGCTCTTCCGCCTCAGCCCGGGGCTCCCCAGAGCGCAGTAACTGCACGAGCCGGCGCGTGTGCTGCCGCTGGCTGGCATCCTCGACCAGGCTCTCCGGCAGGGGCAGTTCCACCGCCTCCACCAGGGCACGCCTGAGCATCTCGTCGAGTAGCTCCTCCTGCCGCTGCTCTACCATCGTCTCGAGACGCCGGTTCACTATGCTGTGGATTTCGTCAGCCGAGTTCAACCCCAGCTTGGCGGCCAGGTCGTCATCCACCTCCGGCACGGAATGCCGCGTGACCTGCTGTATCTCGACCCGGATGCGCACCATCTGGCCGAGAAGTCCTTCCAGTACTTCCGCCTCACCCTCGATCAAATCAGGGTCCACACGGGCGTCGAGTTCGATCTCGTCACCTGCCCGAGCACCAAGGAGCGCTCCTTTGACACCCTCGACCTGGAACGGTCCGATCTCCTCCGAGCGGGGATGGAATCCGACCTCTTCGCTCCAGTCCTCATCGGCCAGGCTCACTTCAGCTTCGACGTAATCGTCCCAGTCAACACCCTCGTCGGAGACTTCCTCCCAAGTGGCGAACTGGCTGGCGAAGCGCTCCAACTCCCCTTCGATCATCTCATCGGTGACCTCCAGGCGCGGCACGTCCACCTCGAGGCCTTTGTAGTCGCTCTCCTGCAGTTCGACCCGGGGCAGCACGTCGCAACGGAACTCATGCTCGAGGGGTTGACCCGGTTCCCAGTCTATTTCCTCGAAATCCGGTCCCTCCGGCTCTTGCACGACCCTCAGCTCATGCTCGGCGACGGCCTCCTCGTAGGCATCGGCCAGGAGAGTCGTAATCAGGTCTTCGCGCAGCGAACTGCCCATGCGTCTTTCCACCAGGCCGACAGGGGCCCTGCCGCGGCGAAAACCCGGCAACTGGACCTCCGCCTGCAGGGAGGTCAGTTCCTCCTTGTATTTCTCGCTCAGGTGCTCGGCATCGGCTTCAATGTGAATAACGCACTCGCAGGGGCCCGTGCGCTGCACCGTGGTGCGCACGCCCTCTTCGGTCTCCTCCAACTCTTCGGCGGCCGCGTCAACACTGCTTTCAGGTTCGTCAGGCATGGGGCCAACTCGCCAATGGCGGTTCAGGGTGGGGTCGTATCCGAACAGAAGCAAGGGACTTCCCGTCCCTCCGCGTTTCAGGCTATCCGATTGGCTGCATTCAAGTCAAGTGCCCCGCCCACCACGCGGGCCCCTCGCCCGCGTAAGGCGGCCTACCGGGCGCAAAAACCACGGTGGACACGACGTCACAAAGACCACCACGAACACGTGGACGATGGCAGAGTCGGAGTCACCGTCAGTGTGTGAAGGAGCAAATGGATTCGTTTCGCAGAGAACACCCTCTGCGCCCAAATCGGACATCAACGCCCGAATGGGTCGCTCCAAGGCGTCCCGGGGTATCAGCGGCTTCATGTGGCCCTTGCGGCCTCCAGGGGGCAAACGCCCTTCTCCCGGGCCGGGGGAGCGAACGGTGCCGATGCTGCCTCCGAACCCGGCGCCCGGCCCCTCCTGGCGGGGCGTCCATGCGTAATGGTCGTTATTGGGGCCGCACACTATACTATACGTTTAGATCATCGGCGTCAAGCCCTCTTGCCGCTCGCTCCCCCGAAAGGGGCGTCGCGCCCGAAGTCCGGCAGAGCCAGCTTTGCCACCGAGTTCGCCGGCCGGTCCTGCGAACGTTGCGAGCATTGAACCGAGGGGACGTGTCGGCCGCCCGCGTCTGCATTGGCCCTACAGGGGCTCCCAAGCCGCCGGCATGGACCGTCCGCGTCAATGCGATGAACTCACGCTGCCGTCCGCTGCCCCCCGGGCTGCGGGCGATGTCCCTGCCCCGCCGGTGTGCGACGCCCGGTGATAGGAAGGTAGAGGTGCGAGCGGCGCATCTCTTGCAATGCCCCGGCTCTGCCCGGATAATGGCGTTTGGAGCGCGATGAGAACGGCGGATGGTCCGGAAGGAGAGACATACATGAACGAGGAGACCGCCGGGACGAACCGCGTCCGCAGCACGACTATTCTGTCGGTGCGCCGCGACGGGCGGGTGGCAATAGGCGGCGACGGACAGGTCACGATGAATGAGACCGTGGCGAAGGCGAGCGCGGTCAAGATTCGGCGCCTGCACCAGGACAAGGTGCTGGTGGGCTTCGCCGGCGCGGCGGGGGACGCCTTCACGCTGCTGGACCGCTTCAGCGGCAAGCTGGAGAGCTTCCAGGGCAACCTGCTGCGTAGCGCGCATGAGCTGGTCAAGGAGTGGCGCACCGACAAGATGCTGCGGCCTCTGCAGAGCCAGCTTGTGACGGTCGACGCCGCAAACAGCCTGCTCATAACCGGCAACGGCGAGGTCATCGAGCCGGACGACGGCATCATCGGCATCGGCTCGGGCGGCCCCTTCGCCGTGGCGGCAGCCCGCGCGCTGCTGCGCCACACGGAGCTGGACGCCCCCTCAATCACCGAAAACGCCCTCAGGATAGCTGCCCAGATATGCGTGTACACGAACGAGAACATCCGCCTGGAGACCTTGCCATAGCCGGACTCACACCGCGCGCCACCGTCCGGCAGCTCGACCAGTACATCGTCGGCCAGCACGATGCCAAGCGCGCGGTGGCGATCGCCCTGCGCAACCGGTGGCGCCGCCAGCAGCTCGACGAAGACCTGCGCCGGGAGGTGCTGCCGAAGAACATCATCATGATCGGCCCCACCGGGGTGGGCAAGACGGAGATAGCGCGCCGCCTGGCCGGGCTGGCCAACGCCCCGTTCGTCAAGGTGGAGGCCTCCCACTTCACCGAGGTCGGTTACCACGGCCGCGACGTGGAGAGCATGGTCAGGGAGCTGGCCCAGCTTGCCGTGAACATGGTCCAGGAAGAGATGATGCAGCAGGTGCGGCCCCAGGCCCGGGAGCGAGCCGAGGAGAGGCTGCTGGACTACCTCTACGAGCCGCCGGAGACCGACCCGGCAGACCCCGACCGGGCCCGGCAGAGGCGCCGCGCCAGGGAACGGCTCCAGCGCATGCTGCGGGAAGGGAAGCTGGATGAGCGTAAGGTCGAAATCCAGGTGACCGATAAGCCCGCCGTGCCCGGCCTCGCCATGGGCGGGGAGGAGATGGGCATCGACATGCAGAGCTTCCTGGAGGAGATGCTGCCCCCGCGCACCGAGCAACGCCGGATGACGGTGGCCGAGGCGCGCGAGACCCTGGTGCACCAGGAGAGCGAAAAGCTGGTTGACCGCCAGACACTCCACCGCCGCGCCGTCTGGAAGGCGGAAAACAACGGCATCATCTTCGTTGACGAGATTGACAAGATAGCCGGCGGACAGGGTGAACGCTACGGCCCCGACGTCAGCCGCGAGGGGGTGCAGCGCGACCTGCTGCCCATCGTCGAAGGCTGCACCGTGCCGACCCGTTACGGCATGGTGCACACCGACCACATCCTGTTCATCGCGGCCGGCGCCTTTACCGTGGCCAGGCCGAGCGACCTGATACCCGAGCTGCAGGGCCGCTTCCCCATCCGCGTGGAGTTGAGCGATCTGAGCCGGGAGGACTTCGTGCGCATCCTGACCGAGCCCCGCAATGCCTTGACCAGGCAATACCGCGCTCTGCTGGCCACCGAAGAGGTCGAACTCGAGTTCAGCCCGGACGCGCTGGAGAGGATAGCCGAGTTCGCCGAGCAGATAAACCAACGCGGCCAGAGCATCGGAGCCCGCCGCCTGCAGACGGTCATGGAGAAGCTGCTGGAGAGCATCAGCTTCGAGGCGCCTGACATCGGGCCCCACAGCGTGACTGTGGACCGGGACTACGTGGACTCGAAGCTGGCCGAACTCGTAGAAGACGAAGACCTGACCCGTTACGTCCTCTGAGGGGCGGTCAGGGGCGGCCGAGATCGGAGAACGCGAACCGGAAAGGAGACAGAGATGGCGAGCAACTGCGTCGTCTGTCACGACAGGGCGATGGCCGTGCGCTGCATCCAGTGCCACAAACCGGTCTGCGACGAATGCGCCTTCAAGATCGAGCACGGCGCTTTCTGCAGCCGGGAATGCGCGGCCTCCTATCGGGACTACGTACGCGCCCAGGCCGAGAAACGCGGGCCCCGACGCAGCATCGTCAAACCGCTGATCGGGCTGCTGCTGCTGATAGTCATCGCCGCGGTCGTCGCATGGCAACTGGGCCTGCTGGAGCGCCTGCCGGGTCTGGGCGGGGGATAAGCCGCTACCGGCCCGCCCGGAACTGCTCGGGGTCCAGTTCCCGGTTCAGTCTCACGTCTTCCAACATCAGCATGATCGAGGTGCGTCCCGGTCCGTAGGCCATCCAGACGCGGGTGGGCACGCTGACGGCCGGTGCCCTTTCGTCATCGGTGTCGTCTGCCTGGAACAGGTCCCAGTGCAGATAACGTATCTCGGTTCTCATGGAACCGTCCGGGCGGTATCTGCGGTAGTTGAACACGTTCTCCGCGCCGGGCAGGAGCCCGATCGAGGAGTGCATGTAGATGCCGGGCTCGGGTTCGCTGAGGGGCAGCAACGAATCTACCGCGTAAAGCGGACCATCCTGGCGCAGCACCTGGACTTTGTCTCTGAACAGGGCGGTGTAATCGAAGGCAGCGACCACGTCGTCGGGCATGAACAGGATGCGAAGCCGACCCTCGGGCAGGTCACTGCCGTAGCGGGCGCTGTAGCGCTCGCGGAATATGGGCATGTTGATCTCATAGCGCTGCCCATCGCCGATCAGCTCGAGTTCGGCCTCGCCGCGAGCGGGCACCCGCAGCATGATCTTGCCGGGCTTCTGTATCCGCAGCCGGCCGTTGCGGAAGGACATCTCCCCGTCCTCACCGCGCAGGTAGTCGCTGCGGATGATGACGGTGCAGCGGGCATCGAGCGTGCGCCAGCGGCCGGCATTGGTCATCACCTGCTGGACCACTTCTTCCAGGTCCGGCGGCCGGTGGGTGCGGGGCGGCGCCTGCGCAATGCGCGCCTGCTGCTGCCGCTGCTGCGGCTCG
>PUMJ01000087.1 GCA_003551305.1 Candidatus Brocadiaceae bacterium | reverse complement strand
CCGTTGCGCCTACCTGGGCGCCCTGGGGGACGATGCGTTCGCCGAGTTCTGTGTCCGGGAGTTCGAGCGCGAGGGCATTGAGACCCGCTACATCCGGCGCGTGCCGGGCGCTTCGGTGTTCTTGGCCCTCATCGTGGCCGACCGCTCGGCCGAAACGCGTATGATCGTTTGGACCGACGAACGGGCCCCCCGGCTCGAACCCGACCAAGTGCCCGAACAGGCCATACGGCGCGCCCGCGTCCTGCACGTGGACAACTACCACCCGGAGCCCGCCCTCGCCGCCGCGCGCATCGCCCGCGCTCACGGCGTGACCGTCACGATAGACCTGGAGATGAACGATCGGAGCGCCGACAGTTTGCTGAAGACCTGTGACTACGCCATCGTCCCGCTCGAGTTCGTCCAGGAGCGCTACTGCGCTGCACAGGCCGAGGAAGGCGCCAGGGTGCTCTACGAGGAGGTGGCCGCGCACGGTGGAAGCGCCGCCGTTGTGACCGCCGGCGCCGACGGCTCAGTGGGAGTCGGGGCCGAAGGCGTGGTGCGCCAGCCCGCTTACCGTGTCAGGGTGGTGGATACGACCGGCTGCGGCGACGTTTACCACGGCGCTTTCGCGCTGGGGGTAGCCAGAGGCCGGGACCTCGAAGACAATATGCGCGTTGCCGCAGCGACGGCGGCGCTGAAATGCCGCAAGCCGGGCGGCCGGGCGGGAATACCCACCATGGCAGAGGTGGAGGAGTTCCTGCCGGGCGCGTGATGGGCCGGCCAGGGCGGCGGGCAGCGGGTCCGGACGGCCCCGCTGCCCGGGGCTTGTCCGTGTCAATCCATGGCAGTCTTTGTGGTCGTTTGAGGCCGCTGTTTGAGGAGAGGTTGCCTATGAAGGAGAAGACCGTGCGGGTCGGAGTCGTCGGCTGCGGCGGCTTTGCGCTGTTCGCACTGCAACAGTTCATCCAGGTGGAAGGCGTGGAACTGGTCGGGATGGCCGGCACCTATCCCGAGCCGGCCGAGGCGGCCGCCAGGCGGTTCGGCATCCCGGATTTCGGCACGATCGAGCAGATGCTGGCGCGCGATGACCTGGACCTGGTTTACATCGCCACCCCGCCTTTCCTGCACCACCCGCAGGCGATGGAGGCCCTGCAGGCCGGCCGCCACGTCATCTGCGAGAAGCCCCTGGCCCTGACCCTCAAACAGGCCGACCAGATGATTGAGGCGGCCCGCAAGCGCGATCTGTTGCTTGCAGCCAACCTGATGCAGCGCTACAACGTCTTGTGCGGGGCCATCCGTGGGCTCCTCCGCTCAGGCGCCCTGGGCAGTTTCCTGCACGGTTACTTCGAGAACTACGCCGCCGACGAGAGCCTGCCCCCGGACCACTGGTTCTGGGACCGCGCAAGAAGCGGCGGCATTTTTGTCGAACACGGCGTCCATTTCTTCGACCTGTTCGAGGGATGGCTGGGGCCGGGGGAGGTCGTGGCCGCACAGGCAGGCATGCGCCCCGGCGGCGACATCGAAGAACAGGTCCAGTGCACCGTGCGCTACGACAGCGGGGCGCTGGTCAATTTCTACCACGGTTTTCACCAGCCGCACCGGCTGGATCGGCAGGAGATGCGCCTGGTCTTCGAACGTGGGGACGTCCTCCTGGAGGGCTGGGTGCCGGCCTCCGCACGCATACACGCCATCGCCGACGAGACGGACACCCGGCGGCTGTGCGAACTGTTCCCCGGCGCCCGGCTGGACGTTACCGCGGGCTATGGCCCGGAGGATAGGGCCTGCCGGGCGCGGCACAAGGATCTGGACGTCTACCAGTTGTTCGAGATGACCTGGGGCGCCGAGCACCGGAAGATGCACCTTTACGGAGAACTACTGCGCCGGTTCATCCGCGACCAGGTTTGCTGGATTCGCGACCGAAGCCACAAACGGCTCATCACAGAGCACAACGGCCGACGGTCACTGGAATTGGCGCTTGAGGCGGACCGGCTTGCCCATCAGCAGCCCGAGGAGACTGAAGGAAGATGACGGTGCGCAGACTGCACAATACCTGTCTGCTGAGGCCCGAGGACATCGAACCGTCCCGGCCGGACTTCCGCGTGTTGGGCGTCTTCAACCCCGGCGCGGTACTCAGGGGGGACGACGTGATGCTGATGGTGCGGGTGGCGGAGGCCCCGGCCGAGATCCGCGAGGGACATGTGGCGTTGCCGCGCTGGGACTCCGAGGTCGGCCTGACCGTGGACTGGCTTGCCGAGGACGCCATCGAACCGCAAGACCCGCGCGCCCTGCGCATAAAGGCGGACCGGAAGCTGCGCCTCACCACGGTGTCGCACCTCAGGGTGCTGCGCTGCCCCGGCGGACGGGAAGTCGCCGAGGAGGTTGCACGCTTTCTCCCTGCGCATGAACACGAGGAATACGGCGTCGAGGATCCGCGCATCGTCGCGATTGACGAGCGCTTCCACTTCACTTATGTCGCGGTCTCGGAACACGGGGCGGCCACGGCGCTGGCCTCGACGGAGGACTTTCGCATGTATGAGCGCCGCGGCATCATCTTTCCCCCCGAGAACAAGGATGTGGTCCTGTTTCCTGGGCGCATCGGGGGCGAGCATGTGGCGCTCCACCGGCCAAACCCCCGCATGCACTTCTCCGCCCCCGGCATGTGGCTGGCCCACTCGTCGGACCTTCTGCGCTGGGGCGGCCACAAACCACTCCACGCTGGCACAGCACCGTGGGAGACCGGCCGCATCGGCGCCGGGCCGCCGCCCATCGCCACCCCGCGCGGCTGGCTGGAGATTTACCACGGCATGACGTTCACCGACGCGCCCGGCGTCGTCGGCGCCTACTCGGCCGGCCTCCTCCTGCTGGATGCGGAGGAGCCGGCCCGGGTGCTCTACAGGGCCAGGGAACCCATCCTGACCCCCGAGACTCCATTCGAACTGGAGGGGTTCGTCCCCTCGGTTGTCTTCCCGACGGGCATAGTGCGCCGCGACGACATCCTGCAGGTGTACTACGGGGCGGCGGACACGGCGGTCGGGCTCGTGGAGCTATCACTGGAAGAACTGCTTGCCCTGACGGACTGAGGGGAAACTGGCGAAAGGACAACCGTGGCGAGGGAAAAGACCACCTTTGTGTGCGCAGAGTGCGGGGCAAGCTTTTACCGGTGGAGCGGGCGCTGCCCCCAGTGCCACGAGTGGGACAGCCTGGAGGAGAACCGCGCGGGGCCGGGGCAGCGCACCGAGCCCGGCGCCCCGGCCGCTGTCACGACACTGGGCGCCATCGGCGTTGAAAGCGGCGTGCGGGTGCTGACGGGCCTGCCGGAGTTCGACCGCGTCCTTGGCGGGGGCATCCTGCCGGGCAGCGCCATCCTGCTGGGCGGCGACCCCGGGGTCGGCAAGTCCACCGTGCTGCTGCAGGCGCTGGGACGGCTGGCCGCCCGGGCCGTGCCGTGCCTTTACGTGAGCTGCGAGGAATCCCTCGAGCAGGTGAAGATGCGCGCTGAGCGCGTCGGACTCGGCGACTCTGCCCTGGCCGTCTCCGCCGAGACGAGCCTGGAGAGCATCCTCGGCCTGCTGGCGGTGCAGACGCCGGCCGTTGCTGTCGTGGACAGCATCCAGCGCGTGGCGGCCGGCGAGCTGGACTCCCCCCCGGGCAGCCAGCGGCAGGTCTCCACCTGCGCCACCGCGCTGACCGAGGCATGCAAACGGGACGGCTGCGTGCTGTTCCTGGTTGGGCACGTGACCAAACAGGGCAACATCGCCGGCCCCCGCGCGCTGGAGCACCTGGTCGACACCGTCTTGTATTTCGAGAGCGAGCGGTTCCAGTCCCTGCGCATCCTGCGGGCCGCCAAGAATCGCTTTGGGGCGATAGACGAGATAGGCGTCTTCGAGATCGGCTCCGACGGGTTGCGGGAAGTGGGCAACCCGAGCGAGCTTTTCCTGGCGGAACGCGACACCGGCGCCAGCGGTTCGGTGGTAATGCCGACGATGGAGGGCACCCGGGCGCTGCTGGTCGAGATACAGGCGCTTGTGGGTCCCAGCAACTACGGCACCCCGGAACGCAAGGTCAGCGGGGTTGATTACCGGCGCTTCAGCATGCTGCTGTCGGTGCTGGAGAGACGGGCGGGGCTGAAGATGGGCGGCTGCGACGCGTTTGTGAACGTCGCGGGCGGCATCCGCGTGTACGAGCCGGCGGCCGACCTGCCGCTGGTGCTCGCCCTGGCCTCCAGCTTCCGGGACCAGCCGTTCTTCCCCGACGCCGTCTCCGTGGGCGAGGTCGGCCTGGGAGGCGAGGGGCGCGCGGTGAGCCGCATGGGCGAGCGGCTCAAGGAGGCGGACAAACTCGGCTTCGCCCGTGCCGTCATACCGGCCGGCAACTCGGGCGCAGCAGAACGATTCGGCGGCCAGGTGCACCGGGTCAGACACCTTGGGGATGCGTTCGGTCTCTTCTCGGGCGAGCGCTGAGCGATCAGGGACGCGCGGGCCCGGCGGCGCAGTCCCGTGTCGCCAGATGCCTGGAGAACACGCGGACCCCCATCGCGAAGTTGCCAATAGGGGGCTCGGTTCTGCTACAATGCCAGCGCCAGACTTTACAGGGGGAATGGAGAAGTGGCCGGACCGATAAAAGCCGTGGTTTTTGACCTGGACGACACGCTCTACGACTGCACCGGCACCCTGCTGAAAGCCGGCCGGCGACGGGCAGCCGAGGTGCTCGTGGAAGCCGGCCTGCCCATGGAGGTGGAGCAGGCACTGGAGCTGCAAAAGGACCTGGCCGCCCGGCATGGGCCCCACTTCCTGGTCTTCGATGAGATAGCTCGCCGCTACGGCCTCGAAGAGGACGCCATAGACGAAGCCTATCGCGCTTACAACAGCGATGAGGTGGGGCAGATACGGCTCTTCCGCGACGCGCGCCCGACCATATCCTACCTGCGTCGCCAGGGCATCAAGTGCTTCCTGCTGACCAGCGGCCTGCACCGACGCCAGGCCATCAAGGTCCGCAAGCTGCGGTTGCGAAAGACTTTTGATGAGGTGGTCATCAACGATGTAGAGCGCGGCGAGATGATTGGCGAGTGCCTGCGCTACCTGCTGGACAAGTACCTGCTGCGGGCGGACGAGACGCTGGTGGTGGGCGACCGACCGCAGGAGGAAATCCGCATGGGCAACGACCTGGGCACCCTGACGGCCCAGATGCTGCACGGACGCTTCAGCGCCTTCGAGCCGCGCGACGAGGGCGAGAGGCCGGACTTCCGCATCACGCGGCTGTTCCAGGTGCCAACGCTGGTAAGCCTCATCAACATGAACAAGTCGCCGGACACGCTCCGCATCGTGGCCATAGGCGGCGGAACGGGCCTGCCCATCGTACTGGAAGGTTGCAAGACGTACTGCCATAACCCCACGGGCATCGTGACGGTCACCGACAGCGGCCGCTCTTCCGGCCGGCTGCGGCAGGAGCTGGGCATCCTGCCACCGGGTGACGCCCGCAACTGCCTGGTGGCCTTGAGCGAACCGGGCGAACGGGAGCGCCTGCTGAACGAGCTTTTCCAGTATCGCTTCAGCCACGGTTCGTTCGAGGGTATGAGTTTGGGCAACCTGGCCATGGCCGCCATGATGGACCTTGAAGGCAGCTTTGAGCAGGGACTCAGCAAGCTGAGCCGGCTGCTGAACATCCGGGGCAAGGTCCTGCCCCCCACGACGGAGAACTGTCACATCTGCGCCGAACTGGAAGACGGCAGCCGGCGAGAGGGCGAGGTGAATGTGCGTGGCCTGGAGAAGCCGCGCGTCAGGCGCACTTTTCTGGTTCCGGAGAATCCGCCCGCCTGCCACGGCGCCGTACAGGAGATCGCCAACGCGGACATCATCATCATCGGCCCCGGCAGCCTTTTCACCAGCGTCATCGTCAATCTGCTGGTGCCCGGCATCCGACAGGCCGTCCGCGAGAGCAAAGCGTTAAAAGTCTACGTCGGCAACATCGTGACCCAGCCCGGCCAGACCGAAGGTTTCGACGCCGCTGACCACCTCGAGGCGGTCCTGGACAACACCGAGCCTGACCTCGTGGACTGCGCGCTGTTCAACAACGAGTTTCCGGGCGACGGGATACTGGAACGCTACCGGGCCGAGGGCGCCGAGCCGGTGCGCGTGGAGCAGCGCGCCCGCCAGATGGGCCCCCGCGTGTTGGAAGCCAGCCTGGTGGAAGACCTGGACCAACAACGCGTCCTGTGGGAAAAGCAAGACCTGCTGCGCCACCATCCCGACAAGCTGGCCGACGCCGTATGCCGCATCTACGCCGGCCTGCCGCTGGATATCCTGTGAGACGGCGCGCGCACCGTCGTCAGCGGCTTTTGCCGACCGAGGCGCTCAACTCGTGGCCTCCCACAGGTCGCTCCGCATCCTGGCCGCGGCTGCCGTTACGGCCTCGCGCCAGCGCCCTTCCCCGAACTCCTCGTCATAGGGGGGGCGCTGCCAGGCGAAGATAACGCCGCGCGAGGAGTTGACCACCGCCCCGCACCCTTCCCTGTCGAAGGCCGCTGCTACGTCCTCCACCCGCCCCCCCTGCGCGCCGAAACCCGGCACGAGGAAAGGCGTATGCGGCATGCGGGCACGCAGGGCCGCAAGCTGCCGGGGGAAGGTCGCTCCGACCACCGCCCCCAGCAGACTGTAGCCGCTCTCGCCCCGGTATGGTTCGCCCCATTGCTCCACCAACTCCGCCACGCGCTCGTAGACGCGGCAGCCGCCCACCTCGAGGTCCTGCACTTCTGCCGAGGACGCGTTGCTGGTCTTCACCAGAACGAAGACGCCGCCCCCCGTCGCAGAAGCCGCCTGAAGGAAAGGCCGCACGCCGTCCGACCCAAGGTACGGGTTGATGGTGACGGCGTCGGCGCGGAAGTCCCCCCCGGCTGCTGCCTCATCGCCCGGCCCCCCCAGGTGCGCGGCCGCGTAGGCGGCTGCTGTGCTGGCGATGTCGTTGCGTTTCCCGTCCCCTATCACGAGCAGGTCTCGCTCCTGTGCGTGGCGGACGCTCTTCGCGTAAGCGTGCATGCCGGCGCAGCCGAGCTGTTCGTAGAAAGCGATCTGCGGCTTGACGGCGACGGCGTGCTCCGCAACGGCGTCTATGACGGCGCGGTTGAACGCGAGGACGGCATCGGCCGGACTGTCGGCGGACTCAGTTATCTCCCGGGGCAGGCGCTCCAGGCGGGGGTCGAGGCCCACGACCACCTGGCTGCGACGTTCGCGGATGCGCCGCGTCAGTTCGTCGGCGAAGTTGCGCTCGGGCATAATGGTCTCCCTGGGGCTGACCACGCAGGTGGCGACGACTATAGCCGGCGACCCGGCCCCCCGCAAGAGCAGACCGATTGACAGCCCACAGGCACGCAGGCTACCATGGATTTGTCAGATGAACTCAACGCCGGGGGAAGGCCATGCCCCTCTACGAATACACATGCCAGGACTGCGGCGTGACGACGGAGTTTCTTGAGCGCGCGGGAACGGCTCAGGACCACTCCTGTGACGAGTGCGGCGGCGTTAGGATGCGCAAGGCGTTCTCCGCTTTCGCGGCTCGCTCGAAGGGAGCATCGTCGCGGGATCGTTCGTCGGCTTCTTCCGGGTGTGCCTCTTGCCGCGCAGGTCCCTGCACCGGTTGCCGCCGTTAGAGGCCCGCAGCGCTCACCTCAGCCTCGAGGCTGACCTCGACGTTCTCGCCGAGGGAACGGGACACCAGGCAGGCGTCCTCTGCCTTATGGACGGCCTGGCGCGCCGCTTCGACCTGTGCCTCTTCCGCCACCACTATGCGGGGCTTGACCACGAACGCCGTGAAAGATGGGCCGTCCGCCCCCATGCGCACCGTACCTTCGCCGGTGGAGGAGTAGCCGGCCAGTTCGACCCCGGCCCTCGCGGCGAAGTAGAGGAACGTCAGCAGGATGCAGGACTCGAGCGCGGCGACCTGCAGGTCTTCGGGGGACCACACCCCGCCGTGGCCCCCGAACTCGAGTGGGGCTGCAAACTCGATGTCCGGTTTGCCCTCTGACCGGACCACCCCGCGCCCCCCGGCGCCCCAAGTAAGGGCTGTCCTGAATACGTAGTCCTTTGGCCGCACGCGCGGTTCACTCATCGCAGCTTCCTCCTCATCCTCGTGGCCCGGCAGGGCGCTACGAGGGGCTCACTCGATGCCCAGTGAACTCTGGTCGCCGACGATGAGCGCCCACTCCTTCCACAAGAACCACTGTTCGTTGCTGTTCAGGTACTCGAGGGTGTTCTCGAGCATCTCGTAATGCTGGTTTTCTTCCCGCGCGAGGCGCTCAAACAAAGTCCGCGTCTCCTCGTCCCCGGCCTTTTCGGCGGAGTCGCGGTAGAGCTGGTAGCTCTTCCTCTCCATCTCCAGCGCCGTTTCTACGGCCTCTCGCTCGTCGCTGCTAACTTCGGAGGCTTTTTCCAGCTCCTGCTTTTTATCGCTGAAAAGGGTGCGAATCCGATCCCGCGGCATGGAGAACTTATCGACATCCACGCCCATCCCCTTCGCAACGTCCTCGATGATGCGCAGGTGGCGTTTCTCATCCTGTGCGAAGGAGTGGAACATCTTCCGCCCTGACTCGACACTGCACTTTTCGGCCAGTTCGCCGTAGTAGTCGGCGCCGTCTATCTCCAGCTTGCGTGCCTGCTGAAGGGCCGCTCTTAACTCCTCGTTCATCGTGTACTGCTCCGCTGGTGGTTGGTAGATTCGCTCGCCTGACTGAGTTCACGATATCCGAGCGCCCGACCCACGTCAACCACCGAGAGGCCCGTCCCACACCAGCCAGGTTCAGACCCGTTTCAGCCCCGCGTTGCGCCGGTTGCGGAGCCGCCGTTTTTCTGATATAGTTTGTCGGCCCGAAATGCTCCTTCAGACAGGGACTCCCAAGCATGGCCGAAGACTCTTATCTACTGACATCAGAATCCGTTGCAGCGGGCCATCCGGACAAGATCGCCGACCAGATCAGCGACGCCATCCTGGACGCTATCATCGCGGAGAACCCCGAGTGCCGCGTGGCATGCGAGACTCTCGTCAAGGAAGGTCTGACGTTTATTGCCGGGGAAATCACAACGGACGCCCTGGTTGATTACAACGAAATAGCGCGGCAGACCATTGCCGACATCGGATACACGGACCCCGCTTCGGGCTTCTCAGCGGACTCCTGCACCATCGAACTGGCCCTGAGCAAGCAGTCGCCTGACATTGACCGGGGCGTCTCGGCCAATCCCGACAAAGGTAAGGAGCAGGGGGCGGGCGACCAGGGGATGATGGTCGGGTTCGCCTGCCGCGAGACCCCGGAACTGATGCCCCTGCCCATCATGCTGGCCCACCGCATCATGCAGCGCGCTGACAGGGTACGTCGCGACGGCACGCTGCCTTTTCTGGGACCCGACGGCAAGACGCAGGTCACCGTCCGCTACGAGGGCAGCGAACCGGTGGCCGTCAAGACAATCGTGCTCAGCCTGCAGCACACCGAAGAGGTCAGCCAGAGCACCTTGCGGGAGGCTTTTGTCGAAGAGATCATCCGCCCCTCACTGCCGGAGCGCCACACGGGCGACAACATCACCTATCATACGAATCCCACGGGGCGCTTCGTGGTGGGCGGCCCCCGCGGGGACTGCGGCCTGACAGGGCGCAAGATCATCGTTGATACCTACGGCACACGCGTTCCCCACGGCGGGGGATGCTTCAGCGGGAAGGACCCCAGCAAGGTGGACCGCAGCGCCGCCTACGCCGCCCGTTACGTGGCCAAGAACATCGTTGCCGCCGGGCTCGCCGACATCTGCGAGGTGCATGTCGCCTATGCCATCGGCATCGCCGAGCCTGTCTCCCTCCACGTCGAGACCAAGGGCACGGGGCGCATCCCAGAGGGCCGCATCGCGCAGATGGCGCGCCAGTGCTTCGACCTGCGACCCCGCGCCATCATCGAAGGGCTGGACCTGCTGCGCCCGATCTATCGCAAAACGGCCGCCTTCGGCCACTTCGGGCGTTCGGAGCCGGAGTTTAACTGGGAAAGAACCGACCGCGCTGAACTGCTGCGCAGCGAGGCCGGCCTGTAGAATCGTTACGCCAGCACTTTTTTGGACGCCGGGAGAGCCCGATGAACTGCGACATTAACGACCCCGGCCTCGCCGACGCCGGCCGACGGCGTATCGAGTGGGCCGAGCACGACATGCCCGTGCTTAGACGTGTGCATGAGCGCTTCCGCAAGGAACGTCCATTCCAGGGCACCCGCATATCCGCCTGCCTGCACGTCACAACGGAGACCGCGAACCTCGTCCGCGCCCTCAAGGCAGGCGGCGCCGACATCATCCTCTGCGCCTCTAACCCCCTCAGCACCCAGGACGACGTGGCCGCCGCGCTGGTCGAACACTACGACATCGCGGTGTTCGCGCGCCGTGGCGAGGACAACGACACCTACTACGCCCACATAACCAGCGCCCTGGACCATGCCCCCCACGTGACGATGGACGATGGGGCGGACCTGGTGACGGCAATCCTGACCGATGAGCAATACGCCGACGCAGACATCGTGGCCAGCCTCGAGGAGACCACAACTGGCGTGAACCGGTTGCGTGCCATGGAAAAGGACGGCGTTTTGCGCTTCCCCGTCTTCGCCGTCAATGACGCGCTGACCAAGCACCTGTTCGACAACCGTTTCGGCACCGGCCAGAGCACGGTGGACGGCATTCTGCGGGCCACCGGCAAGTTGCTGGCCGGCATGACCGTGGCCGTGGGCGGCTTCGGCATGTGCGGGCGAGGCGTGGCCCGTCGCATGAGGGGCATGGGCGCACAGGTCATCATCACCGAGGTGGATCCACTGAAAGCCCTGGAAGCCGCCATGGAGGGGTTCCGCGTGATGCCGATGCGGGAGGCCGCCCCGGAGGCTGACCTGTTCGTCACCGTCACGGGCAACGCGGACGTGCTGCGCGGGGAGCATTTCCACCGGCTCAAAGACGGCGCCCTTCTGGCCAACGCGGGGCATTTCAACGTGGAGATCAACATTGACGAGCTTTCCCAACTGGCCAGGGACATAGTCCGCGATGTCCGCCCGGGGGTGGACGAGTTCCTCCTGGAGGACGGCCGCCGCATCTACCTGCTGGCCGAGGGGCGGTTGGTCAACCTCGCCGCGGCGGAGGGACACCCCCCCTCCGTGATGGACATGAGTTTCGCCCTGCAGGCCCTGACGGCGGAGCATGCCCTGCTCAACAGGGGCTCGCTCGCACCACGCCTCTACCCCGTGCCTGAACGGATAGACCGCTGGGTGGCCCGGTTGAAACTGCAGGCTATGGGCATCTCGATTGATGAACTCACTTCCCGCCAGGAGCAGTACATGGCCGGGTGGCGGGAGGGCACCTGAGCACGGGCAAAACGCGCGCCGCCCCCGGCGCCAATAAGACGTGGGGCCTGCCTTCGCATACGCCAAAGCCAGGCCCCACGCCGGTGGGAGGAACGTCTTAAGGCCTCATACGCCGGCCGGTACGCTGTGCCAGCCCTCTTTTATGGCGGCGATCAGATCTCGCCGCAATTGGCGGTATTCCATCTCCAGTTCCGGGTTGTCCCGCTGCATCTTCCACTGTCTCAAGGCGCTGCTGGCCTTTTGCGCAAGTTGGAAGGCCACTCGCCGAGTGCAGGCGTCTTCCAGGTAGGATGCAACCTCCTCTTCTTCCTCCTCCCCTTCCCCGGGCTCAGTGCGGCTTTCCTCGGCCAAGGCCCGGGCATAACGATAGACCGAAAGTGGAGCGTACTTCAGTTGCCCGTTGGCCTGGAAGTAACGGCGCACCGACCCCGCCTTGATGCCCGTCTTCTTGGCGATGCAGCGGTAGAGTTGCTCTTTCGTGTCGAACCGGTTCTCAATCCTCGGCAGCAGCTCGCAGGTCCATTCGACCGGGACACCCCGGTAGTCGTCGTTGAGGTCGGGGTGGGGGGACTCATCCACCTCTTCGAGCCACTTGTCAAGGCAGTACTTGATCTCGGCCTGGATGCGCTTGGCCTTGCGACGGCCGCTGAGGGCCTTATGCACGCAGTCGTACTTCAGCGTGGTCGCCTCGGCGATGGCCTTGTGCATGGCGCTGTGACTGCGAAACAGGAGCCTGGCGCGGCAGCGGTCGAGCCATTCGTCAGGGTTCTCATCGCCCACCAGGCGCTCTATCGGAATTAGCCCCGTGGTGAACTCCCCGCCCAGGCTCCGCAAAAGTCCTTTGAGGCAATAGGGCAGCCTCTCGGCGGTGCGGGCCTCGCCGAACCAGCTCTCGATCTCGGCCTCATCGAACTGGTAACCGCGCTGGGCGAGTTCTTCGCGCAGGTACGGCACCACTTTGACGAAGGCCAGATCGCCCGTATCGGCCGCCTCACGCTCCTCCAGCAGCGCGTCCAGCTCTTCGGCGTCCATGTAGCGCGGCTCAAGGTAGCCGGCGTGACCGTTGAGAGCGATGGCGTCGGCCATCCGCTCCCTGACGGCGTCAGGCGCCGCTTGCGCCGATTGCAGCACCGCCTCGGGCGCCTCTTCGGGGGTATCGAGCAGGCCGGCCAGGTCGGAACTCAGCTTCCGCACCAGCCGCCTCATCCGCTCTGAGGCTTCAGCGGGTGCCTCCTCCCCCTGCCGAAGTGCGGCCGCCACCGTTTCCCTGTTTGCGTATCTTGCGGCCAGGTAGTCCACTACTGCGTTCTGTTTGACCCTGTGCCCAACGGCCGCCATCAGGTCAACGTACGCACGATAGCAACCTCGCAGGTCTTCGGACAAATCATTCACAACGTTCCACCGCCCCAGGTGAGATCAGCCTATGCGATGATAGCACGAACATGTCAATGACCAGAATCGTCCATGTGTTGCCGCAATCCGGATGCCGCGAATGCCGCCACACAGCCAACCGCCTGCCCGGTCGTCGGGCAACGTCGTTATCATGACCGCGCGTCAGGCGGTGTCTGTAACAGAACCCGCTCATATCTAACAATTTGAGACGATAGGACATCGCAGCAGGCCGCAGAGCGGGACGCGGTATCCGGACAAAGCGGGCCGCAGCCAGTTCATTAAGAGCCGAAGAAAGGACCTCGGGGTATGACCGGACAGGTTACACTGTGACGCAGAGCAATACCCTTGCGGACCGGGTGGTGGAGGGACGGCGAGCCGGGAGCCGCTCAGGCGTCGCCGGCGGGCGGTAACCCCTCTCCTTCGACGGCGCCGAGTTCCGGAACACCCGCAATGTCGCGCTGGACGCTGTCGGGAAGCAGGTAAAGGAACGTCCGGGCGCAGAAGGCCGCGGCATCCGCAGCGGGGCTGGCTTCCACGTGGCGGCGCACTTCATTGTCCTCCCCGGCGTAACGGAGCACCAGGAACGCAATAACCCCTACCAGCAGCGCAGTCTTGCAGAGTCCGAACACGCCGCCCAGAACTCGGTCCGGCAACTGGGGCTTCAGGGCGTTGACCAGATCCCGGAAAAGGTAGGTCACCAGGTAGCAAAGAAGCAGCATGCCCGCAAACACGGCGATGGCGCTGGCGAACTGGCGCGTGGGCTCGCTCAGTCCGCTGCCCATCGCGTCAGCCACCATGGGATGATAGATCCAGGTGATCCAGAGGCTCACAACGACGCTGGCAAGACGGATGATCTGCCAGACGAACCCCGTCCAGAACCCCAGGACAGCCCCCAACAGGAGGGCGACCAGCACGACGACGTCAACGACTGATAGGAATCCGAACATGCTCCACTTCTCACCCGCCAGAGCGAATAAAGGCAAAGTGAAAGCCTGGTACGTTGTTGTGCGCAAAGGGCATGCCATGCCGTTCCAACGGACTCGTCCGATATGCTACCATACTCTAATCGCCTCTGGAGGCCGAATTCAAGCGCTCTGGCCCCGCGTGGAAGGTGAATCTAATTGAAACAAACGCACTGTGCGATATACTGACGATGATAGCAGCGCTCATGCAGTGGGGTAAGTCTTATGCCGCTTCCGCAACACGACCGCGCCCTGAGCATCGACCTCTACGAGCTGACGATGGCGGCCGCCTACCTGGAGCTTGGCCGCACCGAGGAGGCGGCCTTCGAGATGTTCGTCCGCGAACTGCCGCCGCGGCGCTCGTACCTGGTGTGCGCTGGCCTCGAACAGGTCGTTTCTTACCTGCTCAACCTCAGATTCAGCGGCGAACAGGTGGACTACCTCAGGGGCCTCCCCGTCTTCGAGGCGATCGGGGACGATTTTTTCGATTACCTGCGCGATTTCCGCTTCACCGGCACGCTTGCGGCCATGCCGGAGGGGACTGTGGCCTTCGCCGATGAGCCGCTCCTGCGCGTCAGCGGGCCCATCATCGAGGCCCAGATAGTCGAGACTTTCCTGCTCAGCATGGTCAACTACCAGATCCTGGTGGCGACGAAGGCCTCCCGCGTGGTGCAGTCGGCCAGGTTGGATGGGGTGCGCCGGTCAGTGGTGGATTTCGGCACACGCCGGGCCCACGGGCCGGACGCCGCCGTGCTCGCAGCGCGGGCCGCTTTCATCGGCGGCGCCGTCGGCACCTCCAACGTCGAGGCTGGCTTCAAGCTGGGTCTGCCCATCTCTGGAACCGAGGCCCACAGCTTCATCATGGCCTTCGATAGCGAGGAGGAAGCCTTTCGCGGCTACTACGACTGTTTCGGCCGTCGCGCCATCCTGCTGATAGACACGTATGACGTCCTGGAGGGGGCGCGACGGGCCGCCCGCCTGGCCCCCCGGATGCGCGGCGTGCGCATTGACAGCGGGGACATGGCGGAACTGAGCCGCCAGGTGCGTCGGATACTGGATGAAGCCGGCTGCGAGGATGCCATGATCTTTTTGAGCGGAAACTTGGACGAGTACGCCATCCGCAACCTTGTGCGGAATGGCGCCGTCGCAGACGGCTTCGGCGTCGGCACAAAGATGGTTACCAGCCAGGACGCCGCCAGCCTCGGCGGGGTTTACAAACTGGTGGCGGTCCGCCGGCAGGGCGCGTGGGAACCGCGAGCGAAGTTGAGCCGGGAAAAGGCCACCTATCCGGGCATCAAACAGGTGCACAGGCACTTCGAGCCGCGTTCGGGCCGCATGGTGCGCGACGTTATTGCGACCGCCGAAGAAGACTGCCCCGCAGAGGCCGAACCGCTGCTGGAGCCGGTCATCGTGGAGGGCGCCCTCTGTATGGACCTGCCCACCCTGGAAAAGATACAAGATCGCGCGGAGCGTCAGCTCGAGCGCCTCCCGCAACAACACCGGCGTCTTGACGACCCCGAGCCCTTCCCGGTCGAGGTCAGCGACGCCCTGCAAGAGCAACACGATGCAATAACCGCCAGAAGAGGTTGAGATTCTCCGAGAGGGTAAGAACCATGGCGCCGAATGCCTTGTTCTGGGACGTGGACACCCAGCAAGACTTTATGGACGAAGACGGCAGGCTGGCCGTGCCGGGGGCGCAGGAGATAGTGCCGAACCTGGAGAAGCTGACGAACTTCGCCGCTGAACGCGGCATACCCATCGTGGCCAGCGGCGATGCCCACGCTCCGGACGACCCGGAGTTCGAGGAATTCGGCCGGCACTGCGTGGCCGGTACGCTGGGGGCGGAGAAGATATCGGCCACGCGCCAGGAGAAATGCCCCGCACTGGACCGCAGCGTCCTGCCGGAGTTCGTAAACGGGCTCATGGGCGGCACCCTGGGCCAGATTCTCATTCAAAAACAGGAGCTCGATGTCTTCACCGTCCCCATGGCCGAGGAAGTGCTGGCACGCCTGAAGCCCGAGCACGTCTACGTCTACGGAGTGGCCACGGAATACTGTGTGCGCGCCACCGTGCTGGGGCTGCGCGAGCGCGGCTACGAGGCCACGGTCATCCGGGACGCCATCCGGGGCATAGACCCGGACGACACCGCAGAGGCGCTCGAGGAGATGAAGGAGGCTGGAGCCGACCTGGCCGACACCGATGAGGTCCTCAGCGCGCTCGGCTGAGCGGAGGTCTCACAGGCCCAACAGAAGGCTCGACAATATCTGCAGGGCTATGATGGCCACCAGGGGGGACAGGTCGATGCCTTGCGGCGCGGGCAGCACGTTCCGGATCGGTCGAAGCACCGGCTCAGTGATGGAGTGCAGGAAAGCGTAAAGCTCGTTCTGGCGGTGTTGCGGCGACAGCCAGGAAAAGACGGCGCGCACCACCAACGCCAGCATGTAGATGCGGACCAGCGCTAACAGGAATCCCATGGTCGGCCTCGCTCTGTGGGGATTGCGCCCTCATTATAGACACGCGGCCGCCCACGACAAACGCCGTTGCAGGGTTTCCCCTTGACCGGAGGACGACCGGCGATATAGTGCCCTCCTCTAGCTGACAACTGCTGCCGAAAAGGAGTGCTGAGCTTTGCCCCCGACCAACGAGCTGATACCGTACAGTCGGCAAGAGCTTCACGCCATAGGCCCCAGGGCGCTCTACAGAGGACCAGAACTCCGGGAGATCGCCTTCCCCCTCGGAGGCATCGGAACGGGGTGCGTCTCGCTGGGCGGCCGCGGCCAGCTGCGTGACTGGGAGATTTTCAACCGGCCCAACCAGGGCTTCCGCCCCGCGGAGACGTTCGCCATACTGAGTGCCCGTGTTCCCGGCGCTGAACCCGTCACCAGGGTGCTCGAATCCCCACCCCAACCGCCCTACTCCAGCACTCACGGCTATGCCGGCGGCACAGGAGCGGGCCTGCCCCACATGGACTCGAACACGTTCCGTGGCGAATATCCGATCGCCTGGCTCGAGTTCGCCGATGCCCGGATGCCCGTCTCGGTCTCGCTGGAGGCGTTCAACCCGTTTATCCCCCTCAACGAATATGACTCGTCCCTGCCCGTCGCCGTGCTGGTCTATGCCCTGTCAAACCAGGGCGAAACGCCGGTGGACGCGTTGCTGGTCTGGAGACTTCAGAACGTTGTGGGCTACAAGGGTACGGGTGCCCTGAGCCGGCGGGACCTTGGGGGCAACACCAACGTGTTCCGCACCCGGGAGGGACTGAGGGGGTTCCTGCTCGGCAGCACCAGGTACCGGCAAGACGACCCCCGGTTCGGCACGCTCGCCCTGTCCACCCCCTGGAGCGACGTAACATACGCCAGCTCGGCCGACGGCCGGGCCATGTGGCAGCAGGTCGAAAAAGGCGCTCTCCCGAACACGGACTCGAAAGAACCGACCGACGAGGGGAGAACGGCCACCTGTGCCCTGGGTCTGAGGGCCCGCGTGGAACCGGGCGAACGCGTCGAGATGCCGGTGCTCCTGACATGGTGCTTCCCGAACTACGTGTTCGGAGAGCACCAGTGGGACGAACCCAAAGAGAAGGAGCAGCCGCGCTGGGTGAACCACTACGCCCAGCAGTTCAAAGACGCCTGGAAAGCCGCCGAGTACGTGCACGAGAACCTGGACCGCCTCCGAGCCGAGACACACAGCTTCCATGACGCCCTTTACAGCTCGACACTGCCCGGTGCGGTGCTGGACGCGGCCGGCTCCCAGACCTCGACCCTCAAGACACCCACCTGCATGCGGCTGGAGGATGGCACTTTCTATGGCTTCGAGGGTTGCTCCTCCAGGGTCGGCTGCTGCCCCGGCTCATGCACCCACGTATGGAACTACCAGCAGGCGCTGCCGTTCCTGTTCCCGGCCCTCGAACGCTCGATGCGCACGGCCGACTACCGCCACAACCTGCGGGAAGAGGACGGGCGCATGTGTTTCCGCATCGGCCTGCCCCTCGGTACGTCCCACTGGGAGTTCCACGCCGCTGCAGACGGTCAGCTCGGCGGCATCATCAAGACTTACCGAGACTGGCTCATATGCGGCGACGACGAGTGGCTGCGTGAGATATGGCCCGCGGTCAAGAAGTCTCTCTCCTACGCCTGGAAACAGTGGGACGTGGACCGCGACGGTGTGCCCGAAGGCGTCCAGCACAACACGTATGACATCGAGTTCCACGGGCCGAACCCGCTTATCGGGGCGTTCTACCTGGGCGCGTTGCGAGCCGGCGAGCAGATGGCGCGCCATCTGGGCGAGGACGCGCAGGCCGACGAATACCGGGAGCTCTTCGAGAAGGGCTCTGCGAAAATGGACAAGATGCTGTTCAACGGCGACTACTACGTGCAAGAGTACGACGCCGCGGAGGCGAAAGCGCAGCAGTTCGGCAAGGGCTGCCTCTCCGACCAGATGCTCGGCCAGTGGCTGGCCGCCATCTGTGACCTGGGGCATTTGCTGGAGCCAGACCATGTGCGACGGGCGCTGCTTAGCGTCTTCCGCCATAACTGGCGGGCATCCCTGGAGGAGCATGTCAGTTTCCAGCGCACCTATGCCCTCGATGGCGAGGCGGGGCTGCTGATGCTCTCCTGGCCCCGCGGCGGGCGGCCCGAGACCGCCACGCGCTATTGCGACGAGGTCTGGACGGGCATCGAATACCAGGTCGCCAGCCACCTCATCATGGAAGGGATGGTGGAGGAGGGGCTGGCCATCGTCAAGGGGGCGCGGGACCGTCACGACGGCCGGCGGCGTAACCCCTGGGACGAGCCCGAGTGCGGCTCGCACTACGCCCGGGCCATGTCGAGCTGGGGCCTGATTCTGGCCCTGAGCGGCTTCTTCTGCGATGCCTCCCGCGCACTGCTCAGGTTCGCGCCGCGCATCAGGCAGGAGGACTTCCGTTGCTTCTGGTCCGACGACGCCGCCTGGGGCACCTTTGCTCAGAGCATCGAGGACGAGTCGGTCGAATTGCGCCTGGAGGTGCTCGGCGGCAGCAAGACGCTGAGGATACTGCAGCTTGACCTGCCCGGCAGACCCCGCATGCCCCGAGCGGAGACGGACGAAGAAGAAGTCGAGTGCGAGGTAGCACGCGCAGGCAGGTGGACGGCCATCAGCTTTGCCGGACCCGTCACGATAGGCCCGGGCCGCGCCCTCACGGTCCGCCTCAGGATATGAGGGACTGCTAATCCTCCAGCACGACGTCCGTGCCGTCATAGGGCGGGGTGAAGATCATCAGGGCCACGAACTCCCCGTCAGAGTTGTGGGGCCGGACTTCGTAGGCGGTATAGGCCGGGAGCATGACTGCGCTGGCCGGCTTCACGGCATAGCGCGCCTCCTCCACCTTCACGATAGCGCTGCCGGAGACGACCAGCATCGTCAGGTCGTGGCCCTTGTGATAGCGGCGCGTAAGCCTGGCGTCCGGCGCGAGCTGAAGCACGCAGACGTTCTGAGCGCCGCCCGCGTCGTACTCGTAGAACCGATACCGTTCCGCCCCTTCCAGGGGGCGGATGTCGTCCGGCTGAAGCAGGCGGTTCGTCGGCTGGCGCCGCACCAGCGCCTTGCCGCGTGGTGTGAGGCAACCCGCCAGGAGCGGGAAGCCAAGGAATACGGCGATGGCCGCCAGCAGTGATATGCGCCTGAGCATGCGGTTCACCTCGGCAATGGATAAGGTCTGCGACGCCAACGGCTCGTTGGCCAAGCCTGACTATAGCCCGCGGTGCCGGCATTTTCAACCCGACATCCTGTCTTGCCGGCGGACCGGTTGCCCGCGGCCCCGCCGTTTCTGCTAACATACCGTTGCGCCCCTGCCCCCATCTCCCGGGTCTGCCATGAGAGTTACCATCTGCTGCAAGCAGTTCGGCCCCGCCGGAGGCGCGGAGAAGTTCCTGGCCAACTTCGCCCGCTGCCTGGCCGAGGACGGCCACACCGTCCGCGTGCTGGCGGCCGTGCTGACCGGAGAGGTCGAGGGCGTCGAGACCGCCCGCATCGCCCTGCCGCCGGCGCCGAAGCCCCTGCGCGACCTGGCGCTGGCGCGGGCCGCCCGCGACACCCTGGCCCGGGAGGCGGCGCACGTCAGTTTCAGCGACCAGAAATGCTGGGGGGCCCACGTCGTGCGGCCGGGCGGCGGCGTGCAGAGAGTTTACGTCAAGCAGCGCATCAAGACGTTCCGCCCCGCCGCCTACCGCCTGTTCAAACGCCTGCGATATGCCCTGAGCATCCGCCAGCGACTTCGCCTCTATATTGACGACCGTCTGTACGCGGAGCCCGGACCGCGCCTCGTCGTCGCCAACTCGGACATGGTCCGGCGCCACCTCCTGGAGCACTACCCTCACCTGCGGGACAGGATCCGTGTGATCTACAACGGCGCAGACCCCCACCGCTTTCACCCCGGGCTGCGCCGTGCCTACCGCCAGGAGGTCCGGCTGAGACTGAACATCCCCCCCGACGCCGTCGTCGCCGCCTTTGTCGGGACCGGATGGCGTCGCAAGGGCCTCTACACGCTGCTGGAGGCCCTCGGCATCCTGGCCCGCCGCAGCTGCCGTGTCCACGCCGTGGTGGTCGGCAGCGGCAGCGAGCGCAAGGCCGGCGGCTTTGCTTCATTGCACGGCGTGGCAGAGCAGGTCAGGTTCGTCGGGCGTGCCGACCCGGCACCCTACTACGGCGCTGCGGACATGCTGGCCCTGCCCAGTTTTTTCGACCCGTGCGCCAATGTGACCATCGAGGCGCTGGCATGCGGCCTGCCCGTCGTAACCTCCGCCTACAACGGCGCCTATGAGCTGATCACGCCCGGCCGGGAAGGCTTCTACGTCGAGGACCCCGCCGATGCGGAGGGCGTGGCCCAAGCCATTGAGCAACTATCGGAGCCGGAGTTGCTGGAGACCGCTTCGGCGTCGGCCCGCTCCCTGGCGCTTCGGCACACCCTCGAGCAGCAAAACCGCCAGATGAAAGACGCCCTGCTGAGCGTTGCGCGGCTTTAGCAGCCCCCTTCGGCGACCCTATGGTTCGCCGGATTCCTGGTCAGCCGGCTTGTCCGGACCGGATTCGGGCGGCGGCCGCTCGGGCCGTTCGGGGGGGGAGGCAGGTGATTCGTCGGACGAGCTGCCGGAAGGCAGAGCGGTCGGCGGCGCTGAGGGACGGGGATGGCGAACCTTCCGACCCCACTGGAAGTCTCCCATCACTGCCTGGGCGGTGTTGAGAAGGTGATCGCCGACCTTCTCGTAGTTGTAGACACAGTCCACGAAGGTCAACCCGCTGTAAAAGTTGCAGTCTCCCACTGCGAGCCGTTGCAGGTGGTTGTCCCGGTACTGGCGTTCCATGGCGTTGAGCCTGTCCTCGGCCTGGAAGACCTCTTTGGCCGCGTCGAGATCGGAGTCGCGAATGGCCCGGAGAGCAGCATCGTACATCCGCTCCACCTCGGCGCGCATGGCGCTAAGCTCTGAGATGGCCGCGTCGGTGAAAGGCAGTTTGTCCTCGTGCCGCCGCCGAGCGGCCTCGGCCAGGTTCTCTGCGTGGTCGCCCATGCGTTCGATGTCGTTGACGCTGTGCAGCAGCACCGCCAGTTCGTTCGCCTCATTCGACTCCAGCCCCTGCTGCCTCACCTGAATGAGGTACTCCGTGATCTTGTTCTGAAGGTTGTCAATCGCCTCTTCCTTCTGGTCCACCATCCCCAGCCGGGCCCCGTTCTCCCCGAAGAACGCGTCGGCTGCGTCCTTTGTGGCGGAGGCGGCCAGTTCGATCATGCGGATCACCTCGCGCCGCGCCTGCCCCAGGGCGATGGAAGGCGTCTCCAGCAGATGCTCTTCCAGGTACTGCGGCTCGACCCGGACGAATCCTACCTCGCCGGGCACCAGCCGCCGCGCAACCGCCGCCAGCCCGCCTGCCAGCGGGAGGAAGATAGCGGTGTTGGCGAGGTTGAAAACCGTGTGGCTGATGGCGACGTACAGCATGATCGTCCGCTCGGTCAGCGGGACCGGGATGATGAACTCGATGAACGGAGCGTAAAGGCCCGCCCAGACGAACGGCAAGAACAGGCAGACGCCGAACAAGTTGAACATGAGGTGCGCGCGGGCCGCCCGCTTGGCGCTGATGTTCGTGCCGATTGAAGCAATCTGGGCGGTGATTGTCGTGCCGATGTTGTCCCCCAACACGACCGGCAGGGTCTGAGGGAACGTAAGAACACCGGCCAGCGCCAGCATCTGAACAATGGCTACGGTGGCGCTGGAGGATTGAAGCAGCATCGTCAGGACGACTCCGATCAGCACGCCCAGCAGCGGATGCCCGGCCAGCTGACCGAGCCTGAGCGCAAACCGCTCACTATGGCGGAGCGGCTCGAAGGCATCCCCCAGAAACGCCAACCCCAGGAAAAGGAGCCCAAAACCCAGGAGGACCGAGCCCCAGTGCTTCCGTCGGCGTTTGGCCAGGACGTTAATCAGCAGGCCGATGCCGATGGCCGGCAGCGCGTAGTTGTGAATCCTCAGCAGCCCGAAACCGGAGATGAGCCATGCCGTCATGGTCGTGCCGATGTTCGCACCCATGATCACGCCGATGGCCTGTGACAGCTCCATCAGCCCGGCGTTCACGAAGCCGACCACCATCACCGTCGTGGTGCTGGAACTCTGGATGAGGACCGTGACGCCCGCCCCCGCCAGAACGCCGAAAACAGTATTGCGGGTGAACATCCGCAGCACCTGGCGCATCTTATCGCCGGCTGCGCGGCGTAGCGCTTCACTCATCACCCGCATGCCGAACAGCAATAGCCCCAGCCCACCGACCACGAAAAACAGGATGTCGAGGCTGCCTTCTGGTACCATAGTTTTACTGTGCGCATCAGCTTCAGTAAGGGGCTTGCCTCGCCAGGCAGGCCACTGGCAAGGCGCTCAATTCTATCGTACAAAAAGCCGAATGCGCAACCGTACGAAGCGCGTCTGCGCCGCCCCACTGACGGCCCGGCGCCGGCAGTGACAATTGCGCTTGACGGGGCGGGCTTAGTTAGTTAGCTTGCATTCAGGAAACCGAGCACACCTGAGAAGGGGGGCATCCGATGGCGCGACTCCAGATTGACATGCTGCCGGTGGGCGATTCGGACGCACTCATCGTCGAGGTTGACAGCAACGGTTCGCGGGACGTCATCCTGATAGACGGGGGGCGCAACTGGGAGGACGGCGAGCGGGTGCTGCGCCAGTTGAAGGCCTACTACGGCCTTCGCATTGACCACCTGGTGCTCTCGCACATAGACGCGGAGCATGCGCGGGGGCTCATCCACGTAGTGGAGTCGCTTGATCCGGACCAGATCGGCCACGCCTGGGTGCCGCAGATCGAGCAACACGGCGGCGACGCTCACCGCGCGGTGTTGATGGCGCGTCGGGTGGCCGGGGACGCGCGTTCAACGGCCGTACGCTCGATGGCCCAGCACCTGGCCGACTCGGTGCAGACCACGGAGGAACTGATCCACAGGCTGCAGGAGCGGGGCATACCGACCGACGAAGCGCTGGCTGACGGCAATAACCGTATCGGGCCCCTCGAGGTATTGGGCCCCACCGTGGACTTTTTCGAGGAGTGCGTCGAGTTCTACGGCAACCGCCAGATGCTGGGCGAGGTGGTCGAGCAGGCCGTCTCTTTCCGTCGCCACAAGTCGCCTGGGCTCACCCCGCGCGAAGAGGACGCCAAGCTGAAGGAAGTTCCGGATGACCCCGAGACCGAGAAGCAGGCATCCCTGCTGCTGTTGCTCGAGTATGAAGGAGACAGATATCTGTTCACCGGCGACGCGGGGCGCCGCGCCTTCGCCAGGTGCCCGGCCCGCGACCGGCTGGCGGG
>PUMJ01000240.1 GCA_003551305.1 Candidatus Brocadiaceae bacterium | reverse complement strand
GGTGCATGGGGCGGGACGCGAGCCGAACCTTGACGGGCTTGCACTGGAGACGGGCGAGGTGGAGTACGGCCGCGAAGGGGTGGCGGTGAACGAGTTCCTCCGCAGCACCACCAACCCGAGGGTCTACGCCGGCGGGGACACGGCGGCCACCGGGGCGCCGATGCTCACTCCTGCCGCCAACGTGGACGGTTACGCCCTGGCGCACAATTTGGGCCATCCGGAATCCCCGCGCAAGCCCGATTACGGCGGCCTGCCCAGTGCGGTCTTTACCATCCCCGCCCTCGCGTCGGTCGGCATGCAGGAGGAGGAAGCCCGGGAGCGCGGCCTGCAGTTCGAGTCACGTTGCGCAGACCTGAGCGAGAAAAACTCGGTCCTCAAGGTGGGGGAGACCCATGCGGCGTCCAAGGTGCTGGTGGAAGCCGGCAGTGGGCAGATTCTGGGAGCGCACCTGCTGGGTCCCGAGGCGGGGGAGATTATAAACGTCTTCGCGCTCGCCATCCGCCACGGCATCCCGGCGCCGGAGCTGCAGGCAATGCCCTTTGCCTTCCCCACCTTCGTCAACGACGTGCGCAGCATGCTGGCCGGCCTCACTCCGTGCGACCTCTGAAGCCGCGGGTTTGTGCCCTCTGACCGCAGGCTTTCGAGTCGGACGCGGATGTCTGCAGGCGAAGGCATGGTCGTCTCGCCTGCTGGCCCCGGGGCCGTAGAGACCGGGTGGGGCGCCACGCTCCAGGAACCGTCGGCTCACTCTGCGCTTTGGGAGTGAATGGAGGAGCCCGGCCGTGCTGGGGTGATGCTCACTCGGCGGGTCTTGGCGGAGGGTGTGCGCTGGCGCCCAGGAGCATAGCCACCGGCCGCGTGCTCTCCCCGGCCGCCAGGGCGATCTTCACGCTCATCGTCAGCGGCACCGACAGCAGCATCCCCACCGGCCCCAGCAGCCATCCCCAGAAGACCAGCGACATGAACACCACAAGCGTCGAAAGCCCCATGCCGTGTCCCATCAGGCGCGGCTCGAGCAGGTTGCCCATGGAGACATTGATGACGGTGTAGCCGACGGCGACCCCGAGCGCCGTCCACGGGCCGTTCAGAATCAGCGCCAGCAGCAGCGGCGGCACCGCCGCGATGAACGAGCCGATGTTCGGTATGTAGTTGAGCAGGAACGCCACCAGGCCCCATAGCAGGGCGTTTTCGACCCTCAGCGCCAGAAGCAGCCCCGTGGCCAGCAGGCCCGTGATGATGCAGATGACTGTCTTGAGCGCCATATAGCGGCGGATGGCCGCCACCACCTCGTGATACGGCTCGACGGAGCGGCGCAGGCCCTCGGGCAGGGCCTCCAGCTTCGCGGTGAAGGACGACGCCTCCAGCAGCATGAAGATGACGGTGACGAGGATGAGGAAAGTGTTGCCGAGCATGCCGCTGAGCCCGCCCAGGAAGCGACCTGTAAAGCGCATCAGCGCCTGGGGGTTGGCGTATTCCTGGACGAACTGCTCGGGCACCTCGACTCCGCGCGCCTCCAGCCACTGTGTCAGGTTCTGCACCTGGCTGTCCAGCAGGCGCAGGTACTCGGGCATGCTGGCCCGGAACCCTTCGAACGCCGCCCCGAACAGGTTTGCCAGCCCCACGCCTATGGCCAGCAGCGCCAGCCCCATCAGGGCAAGGGCGGCCGGCTTGCCGACGCCCCGCCTGCGCAGCCACAGCATCACCGAGGAGACGATGATGGAGATGAAGACGGCGAGCAGGAAGGGCACGATCAGCCTCTCCGCCGCCTTGATGCCGGCGAAGATCACAACCAGCGAGGCCGCTACGACCAGCTTGCCCGTGGCCGGACCCAGCACGGCGGGGCTGTCCTCCGTCCGGATTTCGGGCATGGTCTGACCTCCCGCGAAACAGAGCGCACGAACCGGGAGCGTGGAATCTTCGATCGGGACCGCCGGGCCGCGCCGGCTCAGACGGCCGGGCGCGCAAGTCCCCTCAGCATTGATTCTAAGCCGCCCCGCGGCCGTGTCAAGGTGTGCGGGGACCGGGCAGGCATTCCGGGACATGCCGCCCGGCGGCAGGCTGCATCCTCGACCTCAGGACTGCTGGAACAGGTGGACGTCCCGTTGCGGGAACGGGATGTTGATGCCCTCGGCGTCCAGTCAGGCCTTCGCCGCTTCCAGCGTGGCGAAGTAGACGTCCCAGTACGTGTCCGCGTTCGTCCACGGCCGCACGGCCAGGTTGACGCTGCTGTCGGCCAGTTCCAGCACGGCCACGGTGGGTGCAGGGTCCTCAAGGACGCGTTCGTCGCCGGCCAGCACCCCGAGCAATACTTCCCTGGCCCGCTTCAGGTCGGCCCCGTAGCCGACGCCGATCACCAGGTCCACGCGGCGCGTGCCGCGGGCCGTGTAGTTGATGATATTATCGCCGGTGAGCTTCGCATTGGGGATGATGGCGACCCGGTTGTCCGGCGTGACCAGGCGCGTGGTGAAGATGCGCAGTTCCTCCACTTTGCCTGACACGCCGGCCGCCTCGACGAAATCGCCTGCGTTGAAAGGGCGGAAGATGAGCAGCATAACCCCCGCCGCCAGGTTGGCCAGCGAGCCCTGCAGCGCAAAACCGACGGCCAGGCCGGCGGCGCCCAGAACGGCGATCATGGAGGCCGTCTGCACACCGAGTCGGTTGATGACCGCGATGATGACGAACGTCATGACCGCGATGTAGGTCAGATGCCCCATGAAGGAGACGAGCATACTGTCCAGTTTGGCCCGCTCCATCACGCGCCGTACGACGCTGCGGAGCACCTTGGCAGCCAGCCACCCGACGATGAGGATGACCAGAGCCCCGACAACCTGGAGGCCGTAAAGCGTCCCGTACTCCGTCAGTATCTCCACTACCTCGTCCATGATGCGCTCCCTTCTCTTTGATGACTGGAGCCCGACAGCTTCTCCATGCCGCGCCCGACGACATGCACTCCCGGAAGCGACAGTATAACCGGCATCGTACCGGGTTCCAGCGTTTCATGGCACTATGGGGCCGCACGATGCGCGAGAACTGGAAGGCGCACATCAGGAAAGCCCCGGGGGCAGCCGTCAAGGGAAATCCGTTTTCGCCGGGCGGGAGCCCCTGAGAATGAGAAAGAGGTTTGGCGCGCCCGGGAGGATTCGAACCCCCAGCCCTCGGATCCGAAGTCCGATGCTCTGTCCAGTTGAGCTACGGGCGCGCGGCAGGTTGCTGACCGGTCACTGTAAACCGCCCGCATCCCCTTTGCAAGCGCACCGCGGCCCGGGTAACGGCCAGCGGCGACACGGGCTTCTCGACAGCAAAGCTTGTATGCGTGCGGTCTCCCGTCAGGCGTCCAGCGCTGGCAGAGCAGCTTTTCCCCTCCTGTCCACGGGTCGGAGTGCGGGCATGGCGGCGAAGAGTTGAAGGGCCCGGCAGGGTCATCCAAAGTTCACGCACAGTGACGCGTTGGCCCCTGTCCTGATAAAACACGCTTTCGTGGGACAGGTTCGCGGGGGCAAGGATGCCCCCAGTGACCGGCCGGGCTTTGGCAGAATCAGGCGGGATGCCGGCGCTGCAAACGTCCGGTGAACGCGGCTCGCACTTTAGCGCCACCTTCCAACCTTCGCTCGAAAGCGAAGGGTGGTCACCCGCGGGCATCCCTGGCCGCGGGCCCCACACACCGGGTAGGGCAGCAGTGACTCGTGAGCCCGACAATTGGATAACCGGGGAGGGCCCGGGCGGCGGATTGACTCTGTTGCGCGTTGCGGAGTACAATGAGGATGCTTCGGGGCCGGTCGGCTCCGCGAACAAGGACACATGAGAGGATGATGGCTATGCCAGTTGAACTGAAGGAGCTGGAGGCCCGCCTGCAGGACCTGCGGGACTCTCTTTGACATCGCCTCCAAGCGTGAGGAGTTGGATCGGCTTGAGAAGCGCATGACTGACGCCGCGTTCTGGGACGACCAGGAGACGGCTCAGAGGGTCATCCGGCGCCTGAAGTACGTGAAGGGGCTCGTGGACCCTGTTGAGGAGCTGGAACAGGCGATGGAGGATGCGCTGGTGCTGGACGAACTGGCGCGAGAGGAAGACGATGAGCAGACCCGCCAGGAGGTGGCACAGCGCGCTGATGTGCTCGAACAGCGTGTCGAGAGACTGGAGGTGCAGAGCCTGCTGGCCGAGCCCCACGATGCCAGCAGCGCATTCCTGAGCGTCCACGCAGGGGCAGGGGGCACCGAGAGCTGCGACTGGGCGGCCATGCTTCTGCGTATGTACAGCCGCTGGGCCGAGAGTGAAGGCTACGAGGTGGAAAGCATCGAGACGAGTCCCGGTGAGGAGGCCGGTATCCGCAGCGCAACTATCCACATCAAGGGTGACTGGGCATTCGGTTACCTGAAGAGCGAGATAGGCGTGCACCGGCTCGTGCGCATCAGCCCGTTCGACAGCAGCGGACGGCGCCACACGTCCTTTGCGGCGGTGGACGCGGTGCCGGAGCTGGAGGGTGATATTACCGTCGAGCTGAACGACAGCGACATCGAGATGGAGTTCGCCAAATCGAGCGGCCCCGGCGGCCAGCACGCCAATAAGACTTCCAGCGCCGTGCGCCTGCGGCACGTGCCCACCGGCATCACGGTGTTCTGCCAGAGCGAGCGGTCCCAGCACAAGAACAGGGCGCTGGCGCTGAAGATACTGGAAGCGAAGCTTTACGAGTTCGAGCGGCGCAAACGGGAAGAGGAGTTGGAGGAGCTCTACGACGAGAAGGGAGAGATCGCCTGGGGCAGCCAGATCCGCTCCTATGTCCTGCAGCCCTACCAGATGGTTAAGGATCTGCGTACAGAACACAAGACCGGCGACACGGCGGCAGTGCTGGACGGGGAGTTGACACCGTTCATGGAGGCATACCTGCGGCAGCGATTGGAGCAGAAGACCGGCGCGGCGAACCAGTAAGGTCGGCGTAGGTGCGGCATCTGTGACCTGACACCCCCGGGACGACACATGCTAAGGGCTCTGCGAAAGATCGACGGGTTCGCACGCGAGCGGTTGCTGCGGGCCGGCCCGGCCCGGGTGGCGGTCGCCAGTTTCGCGCTGGTCATACTTCTCGGCGCCTTGGTCTTGATGCTGCCGGTAAGCAGCCAGGAGCGCGTCTGGACCCATCCCGTGGATGCGCTTTTCACGTCTACAAGCGCCGTTTGCGTGACGGGGCTTATCGTGCGCAGCACGCCGGACCACTGGTCGCTGTTCGGCCAGCTTACCATCCTGGTGCTCATCCAGGTCGGCGGGCTCGGCATCATGACGCTGGGGGCTTTCGTCGCCATCATGCTGCAGCGGCGGCTCTCGATGCGTTTCGAGTCGGTGATGGCGGACATTGTCGAGAGCGACCGCGGCGAGAGCGTCTGGCAGTTGATACTGTTCATCTGCTTGTTCACGTTCGTGATGGAAGTGGTCGGCGCCGTGGCGCTCTACTTCTCGTGGCGGGGCGAGTTCAGCGGTTTTTGGCCCGCTTTCTACCACAGCGTTTTCCACTCGATCTCGGCGTTCTGCAACGCCGGTTTCAGCCTGAACAACGACAGCCTGGTGCGGTATGTAGACTCGGTGCCGGTGAACCTGATTGTCACGGGGCTGATCATCTTCGGCGGCATCGGGTTCCTGGTGGTGCGGGAGGTTGCCGGTTTCGGGCGGTGGTGGATGGCGGAGCGTCGCGGCCGGCGCCCCCGCCTGACCACACATACGCGGCTGGTGCTGCTGGTGACGGGCGTGCTGTTGGTGGTCGGGTTTTTCGGTTTCCTGGTCATCGAATCCGGCGGTTCGATGGCGGAGGCGCCGTGGACGGAACGCCTGCTGGCCTCGTGGTTCCAGTCTGTGACGCCGCGCACGGCGGGGTTCAACACCGTGGATACCGGGGCGGCGGCGCTGAGCCAGGCGACGGCGTTCATGCTGATGGTGCTTATGTACATCGGGGGCAGCCCGGGGGGCACGGCGGGCGGTATCAAGACCAGCACCCTGGGGATCATGGTATCGAGCATCGCCGCCACTTTGCGCGGGCGAGAAAGGGTGGAGATGTTTCATCATTCCATCCCGGTTGAGACGGTCCACCGGGTCACCAGCATCGTCCTGTTGTCGGTGATGGCGGTCGTGGTGGGCACGTTTCTGCTGCTTGCGACAGAGGCGGCATCTTTCCAGAAGATACTTTTCGACGCGATCAGCGCGTTCGGAACGGTCGGGCTGAGCCAGGGGCTGACCGGCCCTGGTTCCGACGTAACGGTTTCGGGCCGGTTGGTGCTGACGGCGCTGATGTTCGTCGGCCGGCTGGGGCCCGTGACGTTGATGCTGAGCGTGGCGGGAGAAGCCGAGACGGCGAGCTACCAGTACCCCGAGGAGAGGGTCATGGTAGGGTGATCTGTAAGCAAAGAAGCCCTTGAACCACGACGACACGATGGGCACTACGGGGAGGTAAGGGGCACCGGCGTTCCTCACTCGGGGGGCAGCTGTGCCGGGCAAGCGGGGGCGAGACCGGGGACGATTGCCCGGCATCGACCGTCTCTCAGCGTGGCGCTCGCTGCGGACTCCCTATCATGGCTTTTTCGTGGGTCAGGGTGAGGTCTTTGCTCCCGGGGGCGGAGAGGAACCGCGGATGGCGATGGCCTCGACTATGGCGCTTACCAGCAGCAGGGGGGCCACGACGGTCAGGTAGGCGTGCGAGCGCACGGCCAGCTCGCCCACGTAGCTCTGGCCTGCCTGTACGGCGTGGCCCATGCTGATGCCCATGGCGATGGAGAACCAGAACGATGGAAGCTCCAGCATCAGCACCAGCACCCCGCAGACGGCCGTCACGTGCGGCGGGGGAGCCCACTGGCCGGGCGCGCGGCGGAAGCTCTCCATGAAGTCCTCCTCCCGCTGAGTCACGCCCACCAGGACCGCGATGTTGAAGCCCGTCCAGATGGCGAACACCATCGGCAACAGGCGGTGGAAGCCGCTGGCCATGTAGGCGAAGATGGCCATCACGTTGTAGCCGAATATCACCGCCGCCATGCGCGGCACGCTCGGGGTCGGCCCCATCAGACGCGTCACCAGACGGAGCACTTCCTCGGCCGGCCGGACCAGGGCCCGTAGACCGTAACGGATGACGGGCCACGCCACGAACAGCCCCACGCCAAACAACAGGGCCGCGTGCGTGGCCAGCCGAAAGTGCTGTCGGAAGACGAAGCGAAGCATAGCTGTGCGCTCGCCTCAGCCGTGACGCCGCGCACACTCGACGGTGTTGCGCAGCAGCATGGCTGTGGTCACCAGGCCAACGCCGCCGGGCACGGGCGTGATCATCGAGGCTTTCTCCCGGGCCGCGTCGAACTCGACGTCCCCCACGATCTTCGTTTTCTTCTTGCCGTCTTCCTCAACGCGCACGCGGTTGATGCCGACGTCAATGACGACGGCCCCCTCACGGATCATGTCGCCGCTGACCAGGCCGGCCTTACCGGCGGCGACGATGAGCACCTCGGCGCGCTTCGTGTGGGCGGCCAGCTCGCGCGTGGCGATGTGGCAGCAAGTCACCGTGGGCGATTCCATGAGCGAACGGAGCAGCATGATGACGGTGGGCTTGCCGACGATCTCGCTGTGGCCGACCACGACGGTCTCTTTGCCCTTCAGGTCCACGCCGGCCTCGTCCAGCATGGCGACCACGGCGTGCGCCGTGCAGGGGGCCAGGGCGAAGTCGCCGTAGAAGAGCCGGCCGATGTTGGCGGGGTGGACGCCCTCGACGTCCTTGTGCGGGCGCATGGCCTGCTGCACCTGGCGCGGGTTCACGCCCTCGGGCACGGGCATCAGCAGGATGACGCCGTCAACGCTCTCGTCATCGTTGATGCCCTGTATGTGGGTTTCGAGGTCAGCCTGGGAGGCGTCGGGGTCGAGTTCGTGGAGTTCGTAGTCAATGCCGACTTCGGCGCAGGCCTTCTGCTGGCTGCCGGCGTAGTATTTGGCGCCGGGGTTGTCGCTTGCGAGCACGCCGATGAGTTTGGGCGCCCGGCCGAGTTCCTCGATGCCCTTGACGGCTTCGTCCTTGATCTTCTGCGCGACGGGTCCGCCTTCGATCAGTTCTGCACTCATGCGATTCCTCCTGGGGTTGTGGGCGGTCGGCTCAGGGCGCGACCGGTGCTTGAAGCACTTTCTTCAGTTCCTCGCTGATCCATTGCTCGGCATGGGACAGGCAAAAAGGGCCGTGTCCGGGGTAGAGCACGTCGGGCGGGTCATCCAGCAGCCGCAGCAGGGTCTCGACGTAAACGTCGCGGTTGTAGTCCAGCCGGCTGCGGTGCTGCTCCAGGTGCGGCGCCCTGACAACGTCGCCGCAGAAGAGCAGCCGTTTGTCGCCGCTGGTCAGCTCGTAGCCGACGCTACCCGCCGAATGGCCCGGCAACTGCAAGACGCGGAACTCCGTTGTGGCCAGTTCGATGGAGTCGCCGTCCTCGACAACTGTCACTTCTTTCGCCAAAGGGAAGCGGCGGTCGTAGTGATAGGCTACCGTGCCGGGGCCGCCATGCAGCAGGGTTTCGGCGGCGGCGGGAGCGGCCACCAGCTCGATGTCATTCCTGCGTGCGGCTTCGGCGGCGCCGGCGTGGGGCAGGTGAGCGTGGGTGAGCAGCAGGTGGGAGACGTCCCGGACTTCGAACTCCATCTCCTCGATGTTCGCAAGAATGCCCGGCAGGCTCTCGCCGCAGCCGCAGTCCACCAGCACCATCATGTCGCCGGTGTCCACCAGGTACACGTTGGCGTCGTGGGCCGGCCAGTCCAGGTAGACCATGTTGTAGTCCTGCCCGCCGACCAGGTAGACAGGGCCAATAAGGCGCATGCCCATGGATTGCCTCCATGTGTGGTAACGCTTATGCGGACGCCGGAACAACCGCGAGAGTGCCCATTTAAGGCCACACGCCGCGCCGTGTCAAGCGTTGGGAGGACGAGGCCATCAGGCTCCCACGGCGCGCATTATCTGTTCGGCCTCCGGCAGCGACCCGGCGCCCATGCGGATGAGGAAGCGGTTCAGCCCGGCCCCGAACTCCCGCTGCAGGGCCTTCAGTTTGTCGAGACCGCCGAACCCGATGAACACGCCCTTGCCGGCCTCGATGATCCTGTGGTAGAGGGGCCACCAGCGCTTGTGGGCGCAGTCTTCGACGCCCGCGCCGGGGGTCCACTGGATGACGTCCAGGTCCGGAATGCTGAGCAGATGGTCCAGGTGCCCCAGCGCGCCGGGGCCGTCCCAGTGGTAGAGGGTATAAGAGAGCCGCTCGCACATCTCCCGCAGCACGGGCACCATGAACTCTCCGAACATGGTGGGGGAGATCATGGCCGAGATGTCGCACTGCAGCTTCGCTATGCGACCGGGCGCCCACGCCCAGAAGTGCGATCCGCCGACCTCGTCGCGCATCAGGTCATAGAGGACATCATAGTAGCGGAAGTAGAGGTCGGTGATGCGCCGCAGTGCGCGCTGCACCCAGTCCGGACGTTCGGCCAGGTCCATCAGCAGCTTCTGGGTGCCGCGCATCGCGCCGAGCGTGTCCAGCCCCTCGATCAGGTCCGGGAACTCGAGCAGAAACTTGCCCTTGCCTTCTTTGAGCAGCTCATTCGTCAGTCGCAGGGTGAAGTCCCAGTAGAAGTTATCCGGCTCGTAGGCAAACTCGAACTCCTCCGGCTCCTCGATGCAGGGCTCGAACCAGACTGTGCCGGGCGCCTCCACGCCCCGTGAGCCGAGGTAAAGGGCCAGGCTGTTGGGGCCCATGCACGGCGGCACGGCGGGGACGGCGTCGGCCAGGTAGTGCGTGTTGATGCAGCGCCGCAGGTCATTGCTGAGCCGGTAGTCGAAGTCCATCGTGCTGTAGTGCGTAACCCAGCCCTGTGGCTTCGGCAGGCCGGGTATGTCCTCGACGGGCTTTTCGCGGGGCGCGGTAAGCTGCAGGAAAGGCCGGCCGATCTCCCCGCCGTCCCACCAGGTTCGCAGTCGCTCCCGCACCTCGTCCATGTCCGGTCGGTACAGCAATCCGCTCATCGCCGCTCGCTCCTCGGTCGGTCCCGGGGCAAAGGCCGCATTATAGCCGCGAACGGTTCACTGGCAATGTCCGGCCGGCTTGGGCGAGTCCCTCGGCGGCGTGGACCTTTCAGCCGGTGCGCCGCTGCGCTACAATACACCTCGGTGGTCAGGGCTGCTTTCACCTCCTACTTCTTCGAGAATGGAATAGCCGATGGGTGAAAAGTACGACTACGACGTGGCGGTTATCGGGTCGGGGCCGGCGGGCTATGTGGCCGGCATCCGCGCGGCGCAATATGGCGCCGGCGTGTGCGTTATCGAGAAGGGTCCTCTTGGCGGTGTCTGCACGAACGCGGGCTGCATTCCCACGAAGGTGCTCTGGCACACGGCCGGGGTCGCCCTGAGGCTCGATAAGGCCGACGAGCTGGGCCTGGAAGTCGGGGACGTTTCCGTCAACTGGCCCCGGCTGGCCGAGCGGCGCGAAGGCATACTGGACACACTCCGCAACGGCATACAGGCCCTGCTGAAAGGAAATGGCGTCGAGCTGATCCGAGGTCAGGCCTCTTTCGCAGGCGCCCACACGCTGAATATCTCCGACGGCGGTGGCGGTGCGGAGCAGGTGACGGCGGACAAGATCATTGCCGCTACAGGCTCCCGCCCCGTGGAACTGCCGCACGCACCGTTCGATCATGAGGTGATTATTGACAGCACCGACGCCGTAACGGCCGACGAACTGCCGGCCTCGGTGGTTATCATCGGCGGCGGCTACATAGGGCTTGAGTTCGCCAGCATCTACACCGCCTGCGGCGCGGAGGTGACGATCGTGGAGGCGCTGGACCGCTTGCTGCCGGGGATGGACGAGGACTGCGCCCAGGAGGTGACGAGGTTCCTCAAGCACCAGGGCGTCGCTATCCATACCGGCGTCACCCTGGACGGAGTGGAACATGGCAACGGGAGCGTGACGGGCAAGCTGTCGGACGGCACCGAGGTCGCGGGCGAGAAGATGCTGGTCTGCGTCGGGCGGCGTGCCGACGCCTCCACTCTGGAGCTGGAGGCCGTGGGGGTCGAGACCGAGGAGAGCGGGGCGATGGCCGTCAACGAGCACATGCAGACGTCTCAGCCTCACGTTTATGCCGTCGGGGACGTCAACGGGCGTCTGATGCTGGCCCACGTGGGCAGCCAGGAGGGGCTCGTGGCCGCAGCCCACGCCACGGGAACCATAACCGCCCGCATGGACTACCGCGTGGCCCCCGCCTGCGTGTTCGTGCATCCCGAAGTGGCGGTGGTCGGCCTGGGCGAAGAGGAGGCGCGTGAGGAGGTGGGCGAGATCATCGTCAAGAAGTTCCCCTTCCGGGCGCTGGGCAAGGCGCACATCATGGATGAGACGGACGGGCTTGTGAAGATGGTGTGTGACGCCGCTACGGGACAGGTGCTCGGCGTTCACATGGCCGGCCCGGAGGCGAGTACGCTGCTGGGCGAGGCCACACTTGCCGTGCAGCTTGAGTGCACGGCCGAGGAGATGGCCGAGACCATCCACGCGCACCCGACCCTGGCCGAGGCCCTCAAGGAGGTCGCCGAAGGTGTCATCGGAATGCCCATCAACTGGAGAGGTTGAGGAGGCGGCGACGAGCGGAACGCAGCGGGCAATGAGCGGCAGAGCCGAACTGACGGTCCTCGGGCCGGACAGGATGGCCTACGAGGAGGCGTTCGAGGAGCAGGTGCGCCTGCGCGACGACTGCATCGCCTCCGGGGGCGCCCGCAGCTACCTGGTACTGCTCGAGCACCCGCCCACTATCACCGTCGGCCGCTCCGGAAAGACCGAAGAGGTGTTGACGGGCGAAAGGCGGTTGGCGGAGCAAGAAGTCGCGCTCGTGGAGACCAACCGTGGTGGCCGCGTGACCTTCCACGGCCCCGGCCAGCTTGTCGGTTATCCCATTATCCACCTCGGCCGACGCGGGCTCGACCTTCACCGCTATATGCGCGACCTGGAGACGTGGCTGGTGAAGCTGTGTCGGAGTTTCGGCGTCGAGGCGCACGCGGACTCACCCCACACCGGTGTCTGGGTGGGGGACCGCAAGATAGCGTCCATCGGCATCGCGGCGCGTCGCTGGGTCACCTACCACGGGGTTGCCTTGAACGTGGATGCAGATCTCGACTGGTTTCGGCTCATCGTCCCCTGCGGGCTGTCGGGGGTGGAGATGACATCGCTGGAGAAGGAGTTGGGCGCGGCGCCGCCGTTCCAGGAGGTGGCGCTCCGCGCGGCGGACGTCTTCTGCGAGCATTTTGAGATGAGGCGAGCCGTGACCACCGGAGGGGAGAGGAGGATCGAATGAGCGGGTCTCGCCGGTTCCCACCCTGGTTGAAGACAAGGCTGCCCGCCCCCGAGCAGACGGAGGGAGTGCGCCGGCTGCTGGCCGAGCTGAACCTGAACACGGTCTGCCGCGAGGCGCACTGTCCCAACCGCGGCGAGTGCTTCCGGCACGGAACGGCGACGTTCATGATCCTGGGGCGGGTCTGCACGCGAAACTGCCGCTTCTGTGCTGTGGAGGGCGGGTCGCCCGCGGCGCCCGACCCGCGGGAGCCGCGGCGTGTGGCCGAGGCGGCCCGGCGCCTGGAGCTGCGCCACGTGGTCGTGACGAGCGTGACCCGCGACGACCTGCCCGACGGTGGCAGCGAGCAGTTTGCCCGCACCATCCGCGCCGTCCACGAGGCCACCTCCGCCACAGTCGAAGTGCTTACCCCGGACTTCCGGGGTGTGGCCGCCGACCTGGGGTGCGTGCTTGACGCCGGGCCGGATGTCTTTAACCATAACGTGGAAACGGTGCCTCGGCTGTATGAAGCCGTGAGGCCGGAGGCAGACTATGGTCGTTCGCTGGACGTGCTGACGCGGGCGGCAACTCACCCCGGTATGCCCGTGGTCAAAAGCGGGCTGATGCTGGGGCTGGGCGAGACCGAAGAGGAGGTGCTTGGCACGCTGCATGATCTGCTCGAGGCAGGCTGCCGGGCCGTGACGCTGGGTCAGTACCTGGCGCCGTCGGCTGCCCACCATCCGGTAGTCGAGTTCGTGCCACCGGAGACGTTCGAGCGGCTGGGCGTGGTGGCGCTCGAGATGGGTTTCCGCGCAGCCGTCAGCGGGCCGTTCGTGCGGAGCAGCTACCACGCTGCAGAACTCGTCCAGGATCTGTGGGAACGCACCTGACTCCCGAAACCGCTGAAACCGCGGAGGAGAACATGACAGTGGAGATGGCGTTGCCCGAACTGGGAGACGACGCACCTGACGAAGCCGAGGTTTCGTTCTGGTATGTGGAAGTGGGTGAACACGTGAAGGATGGCCAGGACATGGTGGAGATGGTGACCGACAAAGCGGCCTTCACGGTGCCGGCCCCGGCCGGAGGCAGGCTGGCCAGCATCCTGGTCACCGAGGGCGATCGGGTGAAGGTCGGCGACACGTTGGCCATTATCGAGGACTGAGACAACCGCATGGCATTCGATAACCTGACAGCGCAGCCTCGGGCGGTCCGCCTGCTCCGGTCTGCGCTGTTGAGCGGGCGTCTTCCGCACGCCTACCTTTTCGTAGGCGCCCGGGGCGTGGAGAAGCGTCGCACGGCCCGGCTGCTCGCTCGCGTGGTCCTGTGTGAAGACCGCCCTCGGCCGGACGAATTCTGCGGAGCTTGCCGAAGTTGCCGCCTGACGGAGGGCGACGCCCACCCGGACTGCCACGAGATCGGCGTCCCCGAGGGCAAGCAACGGCTGCCCATCGGGGCCATTCGAGAGGTGCAGCGCCTGGCCGGGCTCAAGCCGCGCCTGGGCGCCGGCCGCTTCTTCGTGCTTCGTGATGCGGAGCGCATGACCCTCGAGGCGGCTAACTGTTTTCTGAAGACTCTGGAAGAACCGCCGGGGGACTGCCTTTTTGTCCTTATCGCCACATCCCTGCAGGACCTTCCCGAGACCATTGTCAGCCGTTCGAGGCTCGTGCGATTCGGCAATCTGCCCGCCGCCGAGCTGGTTGACCGGCTGCGAGTCAAAGGCCTGGACGCCGACGCCGCCTGGTGGCTGGCACACCGCTGCTGGGGCAGCCCGGGCGCCGCGGAGGACTTCAGGGAAGCGGAACTCCATCGGTTCAACAGCGAGCTGCTCAAACGGCTCAGCGAGCCTTTGCTGCGCAAGAACTTCGAGCTTTCCGATTGGCTGAACAAGGAAGCCGAGGGCGGGACGTCTTCGCCGTCCGAGGCGCGGGGCAGACTGCAGGACCTGTTGGAATGCGCGGCTACGTTCTACCGGGATATGGCGCTGGCGGGCACGGGTGAGGCGTCCGAAGACGTCTTGTTCAACCGCGATCTGGCGGGCACGACGCCGACGGGCTCCCCCGACCTCTACCTGGAGCAGGCTGAGAGCGTGCTGGAGGCGATAGAGAGGGTGGGCGCCAACGCCAACCGCACGCTCACACTGGATAATCTCTTCACGGAGCTGGCGATGAGACAGATGAGGAGCCGATGAGCGAACCGAAGGAAGGCACGGTGACGCGAGTGCGCTCCGTGCTGTGTGAGGTGGACACGGACGGGCAAACCTACGAGTGCAAGGCGCGCGGGCGCCTGGTCGAAAGCGATACGGGCGAGACGAAACCGGTGGCCGTCGGGGACCGGGTGGTTTTCACCCCCACCGAAGAGGGCGAGGGGGTCATCGAGGAAGTCCTGCCCCGGCGCACCAAGCTCTCGCGGCGCCTGCCACGCGACCCGCGTATCGAGCACGTCATCGCCGCCAACGTGGACCAGCTCCTCATCGTCGTCTCGGTGCTTAAACCGCCGCTGACCCCGCGCATCATAGACCGCTACATCATCGCCGGGGAGGCCGGCGCCCTGGAACCCGTCATCTGCATCAACAAGATAGACCTTGCTCGCAGCAAAGATGACTACCGCCCCGTGGCCGAGATGTACGGGGAACTGGAGTATCCCGTGCTGCTGACCAGCGCCGTTACGGGAGAGGGGGTGGACGAATTACGCCAGGCGTTGAAGGACAAGAGCACCGTCCTGGCCGGGCACAGCGGCGTCGGCAAGTCCACCCTGATCAACGCCGTGCAGCCGGGGCTGGAACTGCGCACAGCGCCGGTGGACACCAGGGGGCGACATACCACCACCGCGGCCTCCCTGCTCCGGTTGGAGGTGGGAGGCTACGTCGTGGACACGCCCGGCATACGGGAACTCACCCTGTGGGAGATTGAGCCGGCGGAAGTGGCCCAGTTCTTCCCGCAGATATGGGACCTCTCGATGGACTGCAGGATGCCGGACTGCCTGCACACCCACGAGCCGGGCTGCGCGGTGAAAGAGGCCCTGGAGGCGGGTGAATTGCCCGCGGAACGCTATGAGAGCTACCAGCGCATTCTGGAGACGCTGGAGGCGCCCGAGATACCCCGCGCCACGGACGTCGAGGAGCCCGAAAGACAGGTGACCCGTAAGAAGCGCGAGCCCAGCCGACGTCGCCGCAAGCAGAAGCTGCGCCGGCGCATGGAACGCGAACTGGAGGAAGAGGACGAGTGGTGGTGAGCCGGGGGCGGGGAGGCTTTCAGCTCCCCCTGTAGAGTCCCTGCTCTTCGATGTGGCATCGCACCGGTTCGGGCACCAGGTAGCGGATGGACAGCCCCCGGCGCACGCGTTCGCGGATCTCAGTGGCTGAGATATCGAGCTGCGGCACCTGCACCCTTGACCGGCGGAGCCGCTCTGCCCAGTGGCGGCCGAACCGTCGGCCGAGCTCTTCCCACTCCCCGTCGAGGGGGTGGCCGGGTCTGTTGAAAGCGACGATGTCCACGGCGTGGGCCAGTTCGTCGGCGCGCCACCAGTTCTCCAGGTCCAGCACGCTGTCGGCGCCCAGCAGCAGGCACAGCCGGTCCCGCGCACCCAGCCGCTGCTGCAGTTCGCGCACCGTGGTCAGGGTGTAGGATGGTCCCTCCCGCTCAAGCTCCAGGGGGTCCACGGTGAAGGCGGGGTTGTCCCTGATGGCCAGGCGCACCATCTTGAGGCGGTCAGCCGCGGGCGCCAGGCATTGTCTCGGCTTGTGGGGGGGCTGGGCGGCCGGGATGAACAGGACGCGGTCCAGCCCCCGTTCACCTCGGACGCGCTCGGCAACGATAAGGTGGGCCAAGTGCAGGGGGTTGAACGAGCCGCCCAAAATGCCGATGGAGGCCATTCAGCTCCTCCCGGCAAGCGCGGCGGCAGCCTTCAACCGTTGCAGCACGGTCCTCATGGACTCCAGCGGGAGCATGGTGGCGCCGTCGGACAGGGCGTCCTGGGGCTGGGGGTGGGTCTCCAGGAAGACGCCGTCAGCACCGATAGCCACCGCGGCGGTCGCCAGGGAGGGGGCCATGTCTCTGTCTCCCCCGCTCTTACACCCATGGGCCGCCGGGCGCTGGACCGAGTGCGTGGCGTCGAAAACGACCGGATAGCCCAGGCGTTTCATCAGCACGATGGAGCGCATGTCCACCACCAGGTCCCGGTAGCCGAAGCAGGTGCCCCGCTCGCAGAGCATTACGCGTTCATTGCCTATCGAGGTGACTTTTTCGGCGGCGCGGCCCATGTCCTGGGGAGCCATAAACTGGCCCTTCTTGATGTTGACCGGCAGGCCGGTCTGGGCGGCGGCGACCAGCAGGTCCGTCTGGCGACAAAGGAAGGCGGGAATCTGCAGCACGTCCACCACCTCGGCGACTATCGCCGCCTGCTCCGGCGAGTGAATGTCGGTCAGGACGGGGACGTCCGCGGCCTCACGTACGTGCTGCAAGATCTTCAAACCCTCCTCGATGCCGGGGCCCCGGAAAGACGAGATGCTCGTGCGGTTGGCCTTGTCGAAGGAGGACTTGAATATGTAGGGCATCTCCAGGGCCCTGCAGATGTCCTTCACGTGCCCGGCGATGTCCGCGCAAATCTGGCGCCCCTCGATTACGCACGGCCCCGCCATAACGGCAAGCGGACGCGTTTCACCGACGATGATGGCGTCGTTGATGGGCACCTCGGGCATTCGGCACCTCCCAGGCATGAGCGGACACGAACTGCCCGCACAAGGATACCAGATGCCTTGACATAGGTCAAACATTCCGTTACCCTATGTTTTCCTGTTGGGCGTTACGGGCCGCTTTTTGCTATGCACTCTCCTTTAGATCCGAACCTCTTCTTTCTGAGAGAGTTATGACAACTGCATCTCCGCAGCAGACGCTCGACGAGATCCTGGCCAGCACCCTGGACCGGGACAACTTCGACATCCTGGTTGAGCGAATCTATGACAGTTACACCAGTGTTGACCTGACGCACAACCGCATCCAGCAGATGGAGGAGAAGCTGCAAGAGGCCTCCGGCGAGGCCGAGCGAGAACTGGCCGAGAAACTCGGCGTTCTCCAGTTCGCCATGGGGGAATACGGTGATGCCGTCGAGACGCTCCAGCGTGTCAGCGCGCGCAAGAACGCCTGCCACTTCCTCGGGCGCGCCTTGTTGAGACTGCAACGCGAGGAGGAGGCGCTCGAGTACCTGGAGAAAGGGCGCTCCAGCGATGACGATCTTCTCACCGACACGCTGCTGGTGGAGGCGCACTGCCGGCTCGGTGACTTTGAGACGGCCGAAGACCTGCTCTCCCGATACCCTGCGGACTGCCGTGAGGCGGATTTCTTTTACGCGCGGGGGCGGGTCGCCGAGGCCAAAGGAGACTACGGCAGGGCTCTCACGTACTACCAGGAGGCCCTGCGTTGCGACGAAAATCACGCCCGCAGCCTGTTTCGGCTGGCTTTCAACTGCGACCTGAATGGCGACGATCGCGAAGCCGTCCAGTTGTACGAGCGCTGCATCAACCTGCGGCCGACTTTCGTCGGCGCTCTGATCAATCTGGGCATCCTTTACGAGGATTACGGCCGTTACCAGGATGCCATCGACTGCTATAAGCGCGTGCTGGCCATCGACCCGCACCACGAGCAGGCGCGGCTGTATCTGAAGGATGCCGAGTCCTCGATGAACATGTTCATAGACGTCGGCAAGTCCCGCCGCATGCAACGGTTGGAGGAGATCTTCTCCATCCCGGTCTCCCATTTTGAACTGAGCGCCCGCAGCCAGAATTGCCTGGAACGGCTGGACATCAGGACGCTGGGGGGCCTGGCCCAGGTGACACCGGATGAACTGCTGAACGAAAAGAACTTCGGCGACACCAGTCTGACGGAGATTGAAGACCTGCTGGCGCGCTATAACCTTGAGCTCGGCGACGACCTGCAAGAGGCCGTCGTGCGAAAGGCCGAAGAAAGGCAGCGCGAGGAGGCTGAGGAAATCCTGTCTATGTCCGTGGAGTCCCTCGAGTTTGCCACGCGCGTGCGCAAATGCCTTGAACGGCTCGGCATTCAGACCCTGGGCGACCTGATCGAACACACCGAAAAAGACCTGCTGGGCTGTCCCAACTTCGGGGACACCAGCCTGCAGGAAGTCAAGGACAAACTGGCGGAACTCGGGCTTTCCCTCAAGATCGAATGACGGGCATGATTGATTTCCTGCAGGGCGAGCTTCTCGCGAAAAGCCCTTCCGAGGTTATCCTCTGCGTCAACGGGGTGGGCTTCAGCCTGCAGGTGCCCTCGTCCGCTTTCGCGGCTCTGCCGGCTGAGGGCGCTCAAGTCAAGATACTGACTCACCTGCACGTTCGCGAGGACGAGCTCTCGCTTTACGGCTTTGTCCGGGCCGAGGAGCGCCAGCTCTTCCGGATGCTGCTGGGCGTCAGCCAGATAGGCCCGGCCGTGGCCCTGCGGGTGCTGGGCAGCTGCTCGGTGGCCCAGTTCAAACGGTTCATCCTGGACGAGGACGCGGATTCTCTCAAGACGCTGGTCAAGGGCATCGGCGCAAAGACGGCAAACCGCCTCATTCTGGAGATGAAAGACGCGGTCCAGGAGCTGGCCGTCGAGCCGGGGCCTTCCGCCGGCGACCAGATGGCCTCAGACGCCATCCGGGCGCTGGTTATGCTGGGGGAGTCCCGGGCCGCTGCAGAAAAGGCCGTCCTGGCGGCCATGGAGAGACTGGGTGAGGACGTGGACGAGGAACGCCTGCTGCAAGAGGCGCTCCTGAGCCGATGACAACTGTGGACGGGATGGCGGCAGATGGCTGACGGCGATGTTTATTCCGGCCTGCCCAGGGACGAGGAGCGCACCTTTGAGACCATACTGCGGCCGCGTTCGTTCGAGGAGTTCGTCGGCCGGGAAGGCACCGTCCGCAACCTGAAGACCTGGATCGCGGGGGCGCGCCTGAGGGGAGAGCCGCTCGATCACATCCTGTTCAGCGGCCCTCCCGGTCTGGGCAAGACCAGCCTGGCTTACATCATCGCCTCCGAGCTCGAGGTCAACATCAAATCGACCAGCGGCCCGGCCCTGGACCGACCACGGGATCTGGTGGGTTTGCTGACGAACCTGCGGCGCGGCGACGTCCTGTTCATAGACGAGATCCACCGCCTTGACGTGCGCGTGGAGGAATACCTCTACAGCGCGATGGAGGATTTCTTCATCTCCATAATCATTGACCCCGGCCCGCACGGCCGCGCCATCAAGATGGATTTGAAGCCGTTCACCCTCATCGGCGCCACCACGCGGGAAGGGCTCCTCGCCGCGCCTCTGCGCAGCCGGTTCCAGATACTGGAGAGGCTTGACTTTTACGGCGCCGACGAGCTGGCCGAGATAGTCCTCAACAGCGCGCAGACGCTGGAAATCGGCCTGGAGCAGGAGGCCGCCCGCCTGATCGGCACCCGCTCACGCGGGACCCCTCGCGTGGCCAATCGGCTGCTGAGACGCATCCGTGACGTGGCACAGGCCGGCGGCAGCGACACCATAACGACCGATATTGCCGAGGAAGGGCTGAGCCGACTGGGTGTGGATGAAATGGGCTTGAGCGACGTGGACCGCAAGGTGCTGCTGTGCCTGGCCCGCAACGGTGCGCGGCCCGTCGGCCTGAAGACGATAGCCGCCGTGGTCGGCGAAGAGGAGGGGACGATCCAGGACGTCTATGAGCCGTTCCTCATCCGCCGGGGGCTGCTCGAGCGCACGGCCCGCGGCCGCGTCATCTCCGAGAAGGGGCTCGAAGCCGTCAGCGATTACCTGGGCACCGAAGGCCGCCGGCAGGGCGGGCTGTTGTAGGCTACCCCCGCGCAGGGAGGACCCAGCCATGAGAGTGCTCCTGCACGTCTGCTGTGCCGGCTGCACAATAGCCCCCCACGAGGCGCTGACGGGGGAGGGGCACGAAGTTGTGGCCTTTTTCTACAACCCCAACATCCACCCGTTCATCGAGTTGCGGCGTCGCATGAAGGCCCAGAGAGTCCTGCAGGAACGGGTGCCTCTGCGCGTTATCTACGAGGAGGAGTACGGCCTGCGACGGTTTCTTGAACAGGTTGATTGGAGGGGGGAGGGCCGCTGCGGGGACTGCTACGCGCTCCGGCTGGGTCGTACCGCGCGGCTGGCGGCCGAGGGAGGTTTCGATGCCTTCACTACCACGCTGCTGGGAAGTCCACAGCAGGACCATGATCTGGTGCGCCGGGTGGGGGAGCGATGCGGGGCCGGCGGTGGTGTCGAGTTTCTCTACCGGAACTGGCGCCCCCTCGCAGCCGAAGGTCACGAGCGGGCCGGCACGATGCGTCTCTACCGGCAGAATTACTGCGGTTGTGTCTTCAGCGAATGGGAACGGTTCCGCGACACCACGCGTCACGTCTATCGCGGGCCGGGTCCGTTACAGGAGTAGCCTATCATGCGGTTTTGGAGGTTACGCAGGCAGGGCTCGCCGTGCCCGGTCGGGCCACGGACCGCCGGGCAGAGGGTCTGCATCGGGCTGGCTCTCCTCGTGATGTTGGGTGGGGCGGTGGCGCTCATACTCTCATGCTACCCCGGGCGGCCGAGCGTCCCGACGGTGCCTCCCCTGCCGCCTGCGCCCCCGGCCGTCAGCATGCCGGCGCAGGTGAAAGTGCTGCTGGCGCAGGCGGAGGCGACGGTCTTATGCGCCGGTGGGGGCACGTGGCACGCCGGTGCTCCGGAGGGCAATCCCGTGCTGACAAGCGGCAGCGGCCCCTGGGAGGTGCGCGCCGAAGGGGGCGAGGTGCTGCTGAACGGCGAGCGGCTCGGCGCGCGCGCAGTCCTGTATCCCAACCGCGAACGTTTCTCGCTGAACGGCAGGGTTTACCGGGGCCAACTGGCGGCCGTAGCGGGCGACGGCGGCCTGAGGCTGTTCAACGAACTCTCGCCGGAGCTGTACCTGCGCAGCGTGGTGGGCAGCGAGCTTTACGCCGGCTGGCCGCTGGACGTGCACATGGCCCAGGCGGTGGCGGCCCGCGCTTACTTGCTCTACACCCAGCAGAGCAAGGGCTATCTGACGCTGCTTGACCTGGCCTATCGGGGAGTTGAGGCGGAGTCACGCAATCCCGACCTCGGGGTCGAGTTGACGCAGGGCGTCATCATCACTTACAACGGGCGGCCCTTTCCGGTTTACTTCCACAGCACCTGCGGAGGCCACACGGCGCCGGTCACCAAAGTGTTCAATGACCCGCCCATCGCGCCTCTGGCGGGCGTCAGGTGCGACTGGTGCCGCCAGAGCACGGCGTACCGGTGGCGGGTGAGGCTGTCGGCGACGGAGATTGCGCAGGCCCTCTCCGACCGGGGCATTCGGCGTGTGCGCACGCTCGAACCGCTGGGCATGGAGCCCGAAGGCCGCGCCAGGACCATTCTGGTCAACGGCGCGGTGGAAGTGGACGCCAACGCCTTCCGCCTGGCGGTTGGGCCCGGCAGGTTGAAAAGCACCCGCTTCGAGGTCACGGCGCAGGGGGACGAATTCCTCTTCGAGGGCACGGGCTACGGGCACGGCGTCGGCCTGTGCCAGTGGGGAGCGTGGGGTCTGGCCCGGGAGGGTTATGACTGGAGGGCCATCCTCGCGCACTATTACCCGGGCACCGCCATTGAGCAGGTGGATTGAGGGGCGGCTATTCCTTCACTTGCTCTTCTTCGGGCTCCTCTTCGACCTCGCGTCCCCGCAGGGAGGCCTCGACACCGCCCTCTGCATCGCCACCGACCATGCCGACCTCGATGTCCACGTCCTCGCGCCGTTCGATCTTGGCCAGCGTGCCGTCGCGGATCCAGATGATCCGATCCGAAGCGCTCAGCATCTTGATGTCATGCGTGGCGGTGATGATGGTAACGTTCTTGACCTTGTTCATCTCGTCGAGGAGCTGGATGATCTCCTTGCCGGTGGCCAGGTCGAGGTTCCCGGTCGGCTCATCGGCCAGGATGATGCTGGGGCTGTTGGCCATGGCGCGGGCGATGGCCACACGCTGCTGCTGGCCGCCGCTCAGCTCGAAGGGTTTGTGGTCGTAACGCTCCGCCAGGCCGACCTGGTCCAACAGGTCCATGCCCTTGTCGCGGGCCTCGTCAGTGGTCAGGCCGGCGAACGTCATCGGCAGGGTGACGTTCTCCAGGGCGGACATGACGGGTATGAGGTTGAACGTCTGGAAGATGTAGCCGACCTTGCGGCAACGCAGCCAGGCCAGTTCGTATGCGTCGAGCTGGGCCACGTCAACTTCGTCAATGTAGACCTGTCCGTCGGTGGGTTTGTCCAGCGCGCCGATCATGTTGAACAGGGTCGTTTTCCCGCTGCCGCTGGGGCCCATGATGCTGATGTATTCCCCGGTGAAAATCTCCAGGGAGATGCCTTTGAGGGCGTGCACCTCCACGTCGCCCATCTTGTAGACGCGGCGGACGTTCTTGGTTCGCACTACGACCGGTCGTTCTTCTTCCTCCGGCGCCTGCACGGCGCTTGTTGTGGCTGTCTCAGACAATTGGTGGCCTCCTTCCTGGCCTCAGGCTTCGACCCGCATGGCTTCGACCGGTTCCATGCGGGCCGCCCGCATGGCCGGGTAAACGGCGGCTACGATCGTGAGGGCTATCCCCGTCACCAGGGCCACCCCCATCCACATGAGCAACTCACCTCCGGGAAAGAAGTGCAGGGCCAACCAGAAGCCCTCGCCGGTCTCCGGGTCAATGGCACGATATGCGAAAAGGGACCTGAGGAACGCCAGGGAAAACCCGATCAGGGCGCCCAGGATCGAACCCACCAGCCCCTGTAACGACGACTCTATGAGAAAGAGCTTGACGATGAACTTGTCGAGAGCCCCCAGGCACTTCATGGTGCCGATTTCGCGGAACCTCTCGGTCACGCTCATGAGCATGGCGTTGGTGATGCCGACCACGCACACCATCAGGCTCAGCCCGACCAGCCAGATTCCGCGCACGTCCCGCTCTTCGCCGGCGAACCTCCGGGGCATCGCATGCGCCACCAGTCGCACCAGCAGGCTGCCTCGCGTGTCGCCGGCCCCTTCGTCCCGAAGCAGGCGTGAGCGGACGAACCAGGACAGGTGGTCGCCGTCAATCATCGAATCGTGCGTCACGGGATACCAGACCAGCATTCCCTGGCCAACTTCCTGCCGCCAGACCACCGGGCGGTCTTCGGCCGCGGCCAGGACGTCCGCGCCGGGACGGGCCGCGGTTTCGAGCAGCGTTGTCTGCGGCAGGTTGCCCCAGGGGGCGCCCAGGTGAACCGGCTCGCTCACCTGGCGGGCTCCCACCTGGAAAGTCTCCGTCCCCGGCTCCGCC